>JAJQES010000112.1:0-1927 GCA_021201565.1 Tannerellaceae bacterium | reverse complement strand
ATTAATAACTTATTTATCCGGTTAAATTAACCTTATATCAAAGGTACAGAAAGTTTTTACGGATGGAGAAAATAATAAAAAGATAAATCCAAAACATCTTCAACACAATAGAGTCCTTCCTGGTCATATTTTATTAGTTATTGAATGATTTTTGTAAGTAAATACAAAAGGTTTATAATAAATTTGTGCCTAAAATAATAAAGAATAATCAAACATTTTTAATCTCTAAGAAACATGCACTCACCAACTTCTTTGACCAACAACAACCGCATAGAAATAGCGGATGTATTACGTGGTTTTGCTGTTATGGGAATAACCCTTATCCATTTTATCGAACGGTTCAGTCTCTATAGCTTTCCGGAAGAAACCCGCAACTTTCTGGTATTTACAGATACAGTAATCTGGGATAGTACATTTTTTGCATTTTCCGGTAAAGCCTACTGTATTTTCGCATTGCTTTTCGGATTCAGTTTTTTTATCCAGGACAACTCACAAAAAGAAAAAGGCAATGATTTTCGTAAACGGTTTGCCTGGCGGTTGGTATTACTTTTTTTTATCGCCTGCATCAATTCGACTTTATTTCCCGGCGAAATACTGGTTCTCTATGCACTGCTGGGGTATGTTCTGATCGCTGTCTGCCGTCTTTCTACCCGTACAGTCACAGTGATCGCAGTTATTCTTTTACTACAACCTCTTGAATGGGGGCAAATAATATATGCACTTATCAATCCCGGATATACGATAAATGCTGAGCTCGATGCTCCATACTGGGAGATAGTCAATATCGCACAGAAAGAAGGTTCTTTCTTTGAAATGTGCAAAACCGCGATATGGACCGGCAATATCGCAAATATGGGTTGGATGTTATTACATGGCAGGGTTACCCAAACTGCAGGACTATTTATGATAGGTATGTTAATAGGACGTAGAAATTTGTTTCCTTCTTCAGAAAAAAATATAAAACTGTGGACGAATGTATTTATAATAGCCACCCTATCCTTTTTCCCGGTTTATGGGTTGATGGCTATACTTCCGGACTTTATCAGCCGGGAGGCACTCCTTGTACCTTCTATTCTTATACTTAAATCACTTTCAAATCTTGCCATTACAGGCATATTGTTTGCGGGGATAATACTTGTTTATTACCAGACAAAATTCAGACATATTCTCTATAAATTAGCACCTTACGGACGTATGAGCCTGACAAACTACCTATCGCAGTCTTTGATCGGGGGATTCTTATTTTATAACTGGGGGTTAGGTCTTTACCGGTATACCGGTATTACAGTCTGTTTTCTTATGGGTATAGTGGTCTTCTTTTTACAATACTTTTTTTGTAACTGGTGGCTTCGTTCACATCGACAGGGTCCATTAGAATTTTCATGGAAAAAGGCTACCTGGATCAATAGGAGCTTACTAAAAGTCTAATTATTCTTTAACAAGTTACAATCTGTAAATGATTATCCTAACAGAAAAAGTAAACAGTTTATTAGATAAAAGCCTTTATCGTTTTCGGTAGGATTTTATTCTTTAACAAAAGAATGCACCCTTTTTACGGAAAGAAAAAGGGGAATACACCCCTTAAAAATAAAAAAGCTCTGAAAATCAGAGCTTTTTTATTGAATTTTGTGGAGCTGGAGAGATTCGAACTCTCGTCCAAACGAGGAATTAATTTGCTTTCTACATGTTTATCTTCGCCTTCGATTGTCGGGTATGAGCAAGACCGAAGCCACCCACTCACACCTTATCCTCTAAAGTTTCATATAAGGTCCGAGGCTTCCATTATACTATCTCCGATATTGCTGCACCACCTGATCGGAACGCTTCGGAGCAACAGCATCCGGGTGATGTCACGTCCCCACAGCTACTGCGGGGATTAAGCTTGAATCTACTATACTTCGATTAAGCAGCGAGAGCGTAATTATTT
>JAJQES010000310.1 GCA_021201565.1 Tannerellaceae bacterium | reverse complement strand
TATATTATAAAACATATATTACATATTGAAATTATTTATACAAAAATATTATTTTTACCTATTGAATCAGGTAACATACTCAACTCATTTTATCACACAATGAACAAACAGGAAATTATTAACCGACTAGCCGGAATGAATGATTACATCTACTTCCTGGCATTATCCCGCACTCACAATGCGGAAAAAGCAAAAGAGTTACGACAGAACACCTTTGAACGCATCCTCATGAATCTGGATAAATTCGTGGAGGACATCAATCTCGAAGGGTGGGTGTCTGTCGTACAAAAACGTATTTTTCTCAACGACTACGATAAGATAGTCCGTGATCAAGGCATCTTCGATTCCGAAAATGAGATCAGCGAAATAACCTGCCCGGCAGAGTCAGATCTCGGTAATCCTCACGAAGAACTTATTGCAAAAGAACTCGAAGAGAAACTTACGCAGGTAGATCCCTCCTACCGGGTGCCGTTGGAACTAAGGGGCAAAGGCTATTCCTATAACGAAATTAGTGACCAGCTTGACCTGAATATCAATACACTAAAAACACGCATCCGTGACGGGCGGAAAAAATATTCCCACCTGTTAAAGGATAAAGGGTTTACCACCTTCTTAATGGTGTTATTAAGTATATGGATGGAATAAGGCGGACTGGTTAAGTGAGGGGGAAACTTCTCCCTCATTTAAATAAAGTTTCTTTACAGACATCAAGCAACAGAATCAAACTACCGGCAATAATTATTACAAAAATAAAAAAATCGTCACCAATAAATTTCCGTAACTTTGCGGTTGCCTCTTTAATACGTCTTTTCGCAGTACTTTCAGAGACACCTAATCTGGCCGCGATCTCTTTGATTTTCAACTCATCCAGTTCCTTTAGAGAAATAATCTCCAGTGCATCCGGATACTTTTCACGGATTTCTTCCATGATTTCTTTTAAAATCATCTCCTGTTCGGGACTCATTAAACTATACAGGATTTCCTGATCATTGATAAATGTCTGTCTACGTATAAGTTTTCTCTTATTACGTTCATTGATAATGAGATTTTTTAGACTACGTTTCATATAAGCTTTTATTGATTCGTTTTTAAGTGTACCATCCCAGTTTTTCCAAATATTGAAAAACAATAAACCGACCAAATCTTCTGCCAGTGGCCGGTCATGAAGTTTGTATTGCGCATACCTGATTAGTGTCTTTTCATACGCAAGGAATTCCTTCAGAAAGTCTTCTTTTTCCATTGTAGATTATAATATCATGGTTAATAATGGTTTTTAAATCTTTATACAATATAAACAGCTAAGCGGGTCAGGGAAATCGTTTTTTTATACATCCTTAACAAAACGATTCCTTTTATTTATTAACAATAAAAGGATAATTTATGAGCTATCACTCTTTATACACAAAAAACCGGACTACTTTTACAAGTAATCCGGTATAAAAACCAATGAAAGCTAAACTTATGAAAATAAATTATCTTTATTCATCATAATAACAGCTTCTTAATGAATCCTCAATGGTGATCTGCACCGTAGCGAAAGCACCGGCACATTCATCCGCAAACCGTTCGGTAAAGACAGTCACCGGGTAGGATTCCTCCATTTCCGCTTCGTCAAACCGGTCATACAGACGATTCATAATCTCTTTCAGGGTACTGATCGCTGTACTCTGAACAGCGATTTTATTATCCCGTTCAGCTGTTAAACGGTCCACGTAAAACAGGTTGAAATTATATATATTGACAAAGGGTTGTACCTGGTGTGCTGCCGGTGTCAGGATGACGGCCGGATAGAGAATATTATCGTCCTCATTCACCACATATACATCGCCTTCATAAAAAGAGTGGACAGACAAATTTGCCTGTGCACACTCTTCAATAGATTTGATTACCTCCGCGTAGTTCATCTGTCACTGAATTTACATCTTTTCTTACCAAAATAGAAATTACTCTTATAGGAGTCCCCTGAGTTGGCCCGTTTCTCCCAGAATTTTGTGGATGCCTTCAACTCCGGAAACTTAGTCCGGTTGCACCATAACCAGTCTGAAAGACGGCGGCGGTATAAGTCTGCTTTATTCCGGTAATGGGTTTCAATATATTTCACCTCCGAGATGAACGCATTTGATAACTTATCATCTCCTGACTGTACAAGCCCTTTATTCCGGGTTTTATAGGAAAGGGGTACCTGGATCTCTGCCAGAACCGAATAAACGATCAGGTCAAACAAATAACCGTCCAACAGTTCTTTATATTCCCCGTTCTCTTTCAGTTCGATCTCCCGGCTATTAACCAGCGCTATCAGCTTTTGATACAAGTTGGTTCCAATCAGGTTTTCTACAATATCATCCTGCACATATTTAATGGCCGGAGCCAGGATCTCACCGGACACATTCCGGTCGATATAGGAAGTCGCTTTGAGCGAATTCTCTGATACAAGCAGTGTATTAACCATCGTTTTCAGTATTTAATGAAAATGGAACAAAAGAGAGGGAATTCTCTACCGAAAAGAGATAATCAAACACCCGGATCATCTCCTGCTGGCGGGGATAGATTACCGTCCTGTTATACAGGTTAAATGCCTCTGTAAATTCCTGTTCACTAAATCCGGTGGTCTCGGTCATAATACCGAAAATAGCAGGGATCGCGCGGAAGGAAGCATAAATATTCTGGCGGGTGGTCTTCGCCAGTGCCTCATACTTCTTATCAAAATTGTCATCATTGATCCGTTCAATCGTAGCCGCCTGCTCTTTGTTTTCATTATAGGAGAACAAAGCCCTGCCTGTGTTATCCGTACCGGTATATTTATCCGTGAAATCTTTTTCAAACTCTTCCTTCTCTTCATCGGAAGGAATCCCGTTATTGATATTTACAATCACATTACAGGCAAAGTTATTAATAATCGAATTGTAATGGAATTTCTGGATCTCTATTTCCGTTTCTATGGCCGTCATGGCTGCATAATAGGCCGGCACCGGATAAAAACCACGTGTATTACTGCCTTTGTAAAACAGGATTTGGGTGGGTACTTTGTTCTCCGGATCAAAAGCCGGATACTTCTCATAGTCCGACAGGGAGCTGCCCCATTTCTTACTGAAATAGACATGGCTTTCATCTTCCGATAAACGGCAGTTACGGATATCCACATAATAGAGTTCCGCTATTTCGCCCGCCAGATTGTAAATCACCTGTACTGTAAATCCTCCAAAAAGGATCAGGTCCAGCACACAGCGGGAAACGATATCCCGCAGGTCATCCCTTTTCACATTCACCTGGCCGGCAAACCCGGCCAACACATCATTTACCCGCATGCCATTTCCCATCACATAATCCGAAGTCCCGGTGATGATGGTATTGAGGGTCGGGCACAAAGTAAACTTCTCATACAGCCGTTCCGGATGCCGGTTGGTTGACCCCCACCGGACAAAATCATCCCCGGCATATACCCTCTCCACCGGCAACCGGTGGTCTATATCATGCGAAGCAATGTAACTGAAAGATACTTTACCTCGTTTTGTCATATTCTGCGTATTTTTTTTGTTCTTCATATTGCGTAACCTGATTGTTATTATTGAGATACATCAGTAGTCCGTTCTGGATAATATCGATCCGGAACTGCGCTTCCTCCGTTTCATTTCCCAGTATTATATAACTTCCTTTATTGAGCAGATAGTCTCCCTTATTCATCACATAATTGGGAAAGAGGCGCACTCTGTTCGCCAACCGGTCCCCTTTACAGCGAAGCCAGTGATCTTTATTCAGGAGATAATCGTAGGTCCTTTGCCAGTAGACAGAGGAAGGCACATGATTGGCATTCACATCATAATCCATGAGTTCCTCATAGGTATGCAAATACCAGGTATATTCACCATATTCAGCCCCCTCCGGCATCCGGATATCAAACTGATAATATATCCGGTTGTCCGACCGGTCCCTGGCACGTACCAGATAGATCTGGTTGGTCGTATTGTGCTGCAATATAAGAAGGTAGACCCTCCTGCGGGAGGGCTGGAAATATACCTTCTTAATATTCGCACGAAAAGATTTTTTATGTGCTATGATCATAAGCCATGTATTACTATACCTTTTGCCTCTAATGCTTCCTGTTGGCCGGCTGTGACAGTAACACCGGTACACTCTTCAAAAGAGAGAGATTCCAATGCTGTTTCACTCTCAATCAACGCATCCACCAGTTCTGTACAGGCCCCTGCCAGGAAGGTAACCTGATGGAAAGATAGCGTCCGGAACGTTCCGGGTGAACCGTTGGTAAATACCATTTCATCCAGAAGACTGTTCTCAACAACCACTGAGCCAGTATGGATATTATACAGTTCCACACTCATCTCACCTGTCTCTGAAGTACTCCGGATAGTCAGGGAAGCCGCGTTCACATTTTGTGCGATGACCTGTTGTTCCGCATCATCGGCAAGCGAGATGGTCACTTCTCCTTCAGGCATCTCCAGGTTATTTACAGTAGCATACCGGACCGGAGCGATCATCGCGACAGGGGTGGTATCCGCAGAATAGGCGGAGACACCGAAGATACCGGCATTCGCAATTTCGGTAATGTTCAGCTGGTCCACCTGTACATTGTTCAGCAACAGCGAAGACACACTATAATCACCATTACTTACCGTCAAATTCACAGCTTTCACATTCTCCATTTCAATCTCACTGTTATTCACAGGCGGAACCAGTTTCAGGTCTTTAAAGACTACTCCAATACCATATAATACATTATTGGTAACCACTTCCGAAGTGATAAGAGTCCCCGGAGCCAGCTCGTAATAATATTGCCCGTCTCCAGTCAGCATATCGAGAGCCTGCGGAAGAGAAGGCGCGGAGGTATTCTCCAGACACACATTATAAATACCCCGTACAGGTGTAGCATCCGTAAAATAGCGGGTAAAGGCTTCTCCATACTTACAAACATTGGTAGCAAATGCCAGGATGTTGTTGAGGAATTTCATATTCGCCTCCGCATTCGCTCCGGAAGTAAAGCAATTATTTGTATTACTGAACATATCCATATCCCCACAGAAGATAATACGGTTTACCGGGTCAATACCCAGGATACATCTGGCACTGTACCGTGTACTGTAAATAAGGGGAATGAAAGTATCCGGCCAGGCTGAAACCGACTGGTTGGTACCATTCGCCGAACGGAGACTTACAGCAGCCGGGTCTATTTCAAACCCACCTGTAAACTCACCGGACCGGAAAATATAATCATAGACCTTATTTTGCAGCGTGATCTCTTTTGACGACAGGTCAATAGCCGTATTGGTTCCCGGGGTACGGTTCGTACTTGCTGCAGCCGCATTCGAGGCACCTACATATCCATCAATTCCCAGATTACTGAAGAAAGCCGAGGCATAGGCATCCGTTAATGTAAACATGATACGCTTATCATCCCCATGGAGCCAGTTGCGGATCGCAGTCCCCTGGACAGCACTGATGCTGATGTAATTAGGTGCATAGAAATCAACCGTCTCATCCGGCACCGTCTGCTGTTTAAAATTAGTGTAAGGATAATTTTTTACCAATCCGTTTTCACCAAAAAACTCCGGATTACGTAAATTTCCTCCCAACTGTTTCACATACGTAGTGTAAGTAGCCGCCCCCGTATTATATAACTGTCCCTGGACAGTACGGGCAGAAGCCACTGTAATATTCACATACGATTCGGGAAGAATCTCCACTTTATCCACAATAGAGGGACCTCCATGGCTCAGTTCATCCAACCGGATACTGATTCCATCCAGATGGCCTGCCAGCGAACTATCCACCGCTGTATAGCCAATCCGTGACTGATAGTCAAATACCTGGTCTGCATACAACCCACCATCTAACCGGACCCCTTCCAGAACAGAATCCATCTGCTCATACACAGAGGTACCCAGGTAGTAGGGGCAATCACCTGTTTTCATAATGGAACCGGTAAAACCTTCTTCCTGCAACAGGTCACAATTCATCATACGCAGGCTACTTCCATCCGCTTCCATAGCCGTCGAATAAACAGAATAGCCGTCTATATCCGTTCCTAAACGGGAATAGCCCATCAGATAATAGATTCCTCCGGTATGGCGAACCATAAAACCGGTACAATCTACAACGGATAATTGGGAAGAAGAGCTATTTAATACCCACTCTGAATTGGATTGTTCCTCACCGTTCCGGACATCTACCCGGTTCGTACCGTTCACCGTCAATCCATTCCATACACAATGGTCGTAACGCTGGTAACCACCCTGTCCGGAAATCACAACAGGTTTATCAAACAACACATTTTCCATATAAACCTGTGCTGAATCAGAGATAGAGACTGTGCCTGATAGACGGAGATTCTTCAGCAGGACACGTCCGTTCTGATGACGGCCTGACACCACTAAATCACCCTCCAGAATGGTTTCACTATAACCAGTGATCCCTACACCTTCAATCTGGAGCAGCCCGTGCCCTTCATGGATAACAAGATTCCCGCCCAATGTATCCACCGACAGGCGGATCTGATAACTCCGGCCTGCGGTAGTTGAGTCAACCGCAGCCTGCAGAGAAGCAAAAGGCGCATACACTGATCCGTTGGATTCGCCTTCAAACGAAGAATTCACATACAGGATATGAGTACTGAACAGGTCTTTCTCGACAATCAGTTCCTTATAGGTTCCATCATCCGACAGATAATGGGTACCATCCCCATCCGTTTGGATCAGCTCTTCCAACACCTGCAAACGCTCATCATTCTTTCCGGTTTGGTTTTCATTGGCAGCCAATCCTTCTTCCAGGGCTTCAATACGTTCGGTATTTGTCTCGATCACCTCTTCGTCAGCGGTCAACCGGTCATCTAAGGCAGCAAGATCCGTACTGTTTTTATGGATCCCTTTTTTGATCCGTGGGATCTCCGACTGGATGTCCGACACATTGCTATTGATGATCGTAATATTCCCATTGATGGTCTGAATATCGTTCCGGTGTTGTTCAATGTCCGAAGTATTCTCCGCGATATTCGCTTCATGGACATCCACGCGGATTTCCAGTGTGCCGATCCGTCCGTCATGGGCTTCAATACCGGCCTTATTCTGTTCCACCTGTGCAGCCAGCCCCGAAAGATCCTGCCGGTCTTCCTCCAGAAGGGTTACCCGGTTATCCAGGTCTTCAATCTTTTCTATATGCTGAGAGATATGCTGTTCATTGGCAGTTACGCGTCCTTCCAGGGAAGAGATGTCCGTGTCATTACCCGATACAGTCCGTTTCAGGTCCGCAATATCAATCTTATTCTGATTAACATCCAGTTTAATAGAAGTCATATCAGAGGTAATAGTGGAGATATTGGTCGTAATACTATTCACACTACTGGTCAGGTCATTAATAGAAGCCGTATTTCCAATAATGTTTTGCTCAGCCTGCCTTACACGTCCTTCCAGACCCGTCAGGCCGTCCCGGATCTCCGACAGTTTACCATCAATCTCCTCCTCCGTATAATAATCTTCCGGAGGAGTCACCCGGATCACATCTTCATTGCTATCCAGTGCAACTAATGTTTCCGCATTTTTAAAGCCAACAGGCGATAATTTTTCTAAATCTATATTTGCCATACTATTTTTTTATTAAAAAAGGGGCAGTAGTCCATGCGCCTGCCTGCCCCTCGTATAAAGAAATGAATGAAAAGAAAATCAGATGAACTTAGTTGCGGCAAATGCTGCACTAATTTCATACGGCATCACAGTAGACTCATCACTCAGGGTGATGTTGTATCCGTTGAAATCGGCTTTTGCCGTTCCGCTCTCAGCCGTTCCGGCCGACAGGGTTACAGGTTCATCATAGCCGAAATACCAGTAACGGTTGTTTGCATCTTTTACTACAACCACAACATCTCCTACTGCCAGAGCAGCGATCTCGATCCGTTTATCCGTTTCCTGGCGGGTAAACTGCAATACGATGTCTGTTGAATAATAGGTAGTGCCGCTGGCATCATCATTATTGATCGTAGTAGTAAAGTTACCCGTATTCTTTCTGAATTCAAACTTT
The DNA here is from genome assembly GCA_021201565.1 of Tannerellaceae bacterium. GTDB lineage: Bacteria > Bacteroidota > Bacteroidia > Bacteroidales > Tannerellaceae > UBA4116. Next base: position 12,541 of record JAJQES010000310.1, on the reverse strand, counting down.
TTGAAAACTCCACCGTCCACTTCACTGATCAGGTCATCTTCTACTTTTACAGTTACTGCGTCTGCACTGGCGATCCACGCAGCACGGATTCCTCCTACTGCACCGTCGCAATCTTTAACTATTCCGTTAAGTGTTACATTACATGCCATAATAATCTATTTTTTTTATGCGATTGAACTTAAAATGATTTCATCCGGGAAAGCTACCTGTACACCGGATATAAATTTGATGGCGTAGCGCCATTCCTGATTGTCTTTTGAATACCAGAAGTCGATTGCTTCATAATCGTTTTCCAGGTCAGTACCATAGAAGAAATTTTCCAGTGAACCGGCCAGCACCTGGTTCGTTCCGTCCAGTCCTTCCACAGCAAATACACGGGTTTTAGATCCCGGCAGATAGAAGAAGTCTACCCCATTCTGTTTACTGTTGCCGTCTTCCCCAATGGTTTCCGGTTTGCAGGCCAGTGTAATAGCGGTCAGTTCGGCCAACGCCTTACGGAATACATCCGAGCCCACCAGGATAGCTACATTGCCACGTCTCAGAGCTTCACCCGGCAGGGCTGCGTGTACACGAAGCAACGCCTCGTAGGCACTTTCGCCTGATACCGGAGCCAGGATATTAGAAGCCGGCATATCCGCGCGCAGGATTTTCAATAAGCCGTCAAACTTGTTGAGGTTCGGATCACTGCTGTCCGTATCCCCTTTATAGAGGGCGATGTCCAGCTTTCTCACCACGTCACCTACGATTCCTTCCACAAAATCCGCTTCAAATGTTCCCAGTGATTCCTTTCCTGCTGCTACACGTACATGGTAGCCGGTCCAGAACTTCAACATATCCAGGTCACAGATCGAGTCATTGATCTTGATACAACCCGGGTTGATCATACGTTGAGTCAGTTCCTGTTTCCCTGCCGGATCCCATCCGCAGGCGCAATCACCAAACGTCGTATCCACAGTCAGGATATTGATAGCGGTCGGTTGTTTCACTCCTGTCTGAATATTAAATAATTTCAGCGAAGGAGCAGTTAATGTTACTTTTTTGATAAGAGGCAACCGGTTCTCATCTACATAGCCGGTTAAGCCTGATAAATCTACTGCCATAATTTTTATGAGTTAATGATTTGTAAAAGTTTGTTTTCTTTCCCTGTTACTTTATTCACCGAAGCATACTTCGTCAGATCCGGTTTGTTGCTGAGTGGTTTTGCCAGCGGCTGTTTACGGAAGGCGGCCATCTCTGTCCGGACATTCTGTACCGACGAGGTCAGCGTCGTGATCTCTTCCTGCAGTTGGGCCAGTTTCTCCTGCAGCTCCGCTACCAGCCGGGCCGCTTTTCCCATATCGTCTGCTGCTTCACCGGCAGCCCCCTGCGGCTCTTCCATTTTTACTTTCGGATCCTTTTCCTCTCCTTTCAGACTGATCTCCGCGATCTTACCACCTTCCACGATGATCACCTGGTCATCCGTTTCGTAGTTTCCGTCCGGTGCCGGAACAGGATCGTCCTCACCTGAGGCAATAAAGACCTCTTTTCCCTCTTCAGGTTCCCCTTCATAAATAAGGGTACCACCCGAAGTCTCTACCTGGCCAAAGTTCATTACCATACGGGCCAGCTTTAATTTCAGATTTTTACCTAACTTCATTGTAAATATTCAATTAATTGTTCAACTGTATTAATTTCCGGTTCTTCATAAGAGAGATAGCCTTCGATCGAAAATCCTTTAAACGTCCCTTTCTTTATTTCATTCCACAGGGCGTCGTTTTCTACCTTAAAGCTGCCAAACCATGAACCATCCGGTACATCCTCAAACTCCTTTGGTGAGATTCCCCGGGCCGTATCCTTGATGTAGGATTCAAACATAAACACACCCTCCGCATCTGTGGTATGGTTGATATTCACGCTTGAAGTCCGGTTCTCCCGGAAATACTTCTGGATCAAACGGGTGATCACTTCCCCGGAAAACACCGTGTAATGTTCGCCGAACCGGGCATCGCGCCGGTAAATCGGTGTATCCGCAAGAAGGATCAGGCCCGTCACAATCCGTTTTTCCTCACTTTCTATATTGAAACGTACCGGTCTGCTTTTCCGGCTGAACGAAATAAAATTGCGTTCCACGGCCGGACTCTCTACAAACGAGATCTTTTCAATCCCATCCTCGTCCTCCGTAATCGTAATGTTATAAATGAGTAACTGTTCCATATAAGTAAATATAAATGATAGCAAAACTGTTAAACCTCCCTGTTGTATCCATTTCCCGGAGGAGGTATATAAGTAAATATAAATACCGGGAAAACTGTTAAAAGAGTGACTGCCCGTTTGTATAGGAGCCCAGGTTCATGACCCGCACCAACTCCACCTGCGTGGTTTTGTCATCCATTGCGTTGTAGTTGAGGATCTTATTCACATGCCACAGGGTGTTTTTGATTTTTACAAACGTATTGAAACGGAACTCAACCATATCTGCCGGAGTCAGGTGTACATACGCTTTCATTACGCGGGTATTTGCATCGTGACGCTCCCCGATATAGGCTTCCCAGAAACGGCTGTATAACGTGGCATGTTCCGGATAGCCCCCTGCTTCGATGTCATAATAAAACTCCGCCGGACGGGCAAAGTCCAATGAACAGACCTGGTTACCGGAGGTATATAACCGGCTCATAAACGGAATGGAATTCTGCACAGAAGCCGACAAATCATTCCAGGTGTAATTCCCGTTGATCAACATCTCATCCGTATCATCACTGATGCGGACCGGTTCCGAAAGCGCCTGCATCCCCTGGTCAAATAACAGGACCATCGACGTTTCCACCTGGTCGCGTTCATTATTCGATTTCGTATATACCGCTGGCAGAATCTTATCATCCCGGTAACGGACATCTTTTCTCCGTCCCTCGAAATAGAAATCATAATCCTGGCTGATCACCACATTGCGGAACAGGAGATCCCCGATCAACTCTTTCTCATTCTTATTGAATTTATAATTCGTATCTATCCGCAACTTTCCATACTCCCGGCTGTATTTCTCCAGATAATCCATCTCATACTGTGTACCCGATGCTCCCCAGCCCAACAGGATATGCCGCGAGTCAAACGTCAACGCGGACAGGCTATATCCCTTTCCTTTATCCATTTTATCCGTCCAGTCCAGGAGGGTATACTCCGAAAAGAAACTATTGCGGGAACTGATAGTAATCACTTTCCGCAGCTCGTCCCGCTCCACTACCAGGCCGAATATCTTACAGAAATTCACCAGGAAATCCGCCTGTGAAATGCCTTTCGTCATCATCATGTCATAGGTAACCGGAAAGTTGGACCGTACATTGCCCCGGTGTGTTTCACTCAGTTCGGTTTCCGGAACCGACAGCCGGTTCATCATCAGCCATGTCTTTTCCCAATAAGGATTGCTATTGCTGAAAAAAACCGGGTCCAGTTCCACTGTATAATCCGACTCGGCACAGATGCGGTTGAAAATATGTTTCAGGCGCAGGCACGGACGCTGGTAGTACGACCGGAACTCGTTCCGCTGGTGCTCATCCGTATCATCGTCAATCTCCACTTCCTCTCCCCGGATATAGTTCCAGTTCTCCGCGTCGTAGGAATAAGCAATAATTGTTCTGCCGGCCACTACATACAGCCCATTTCCATACGCCACACTATTAAAAACAGCGTCCGGATAGACCTGATAGACCCTGAAATGTATTCCATCGTCCGACACAGCAACCGTCCCATAATTCCCCACAGCGATAAATTTATTATTGACAAACTCTATGGCATAATAGGTCGTGGTCGTAGTATAACCGGAGTTCACATGGGTCATAACGCAATGGTTCCATACAGTAGGGTCTGTGGTGATATACATCATGGTTCCTAATGCCCCGCAAGCCACTGTAACCGCCATAGAATTCTGCACATCCACATCTGTGGAACCGGCAATATCAAAAAAACCATCTGATCCCTGCACATCCATAAAAGTAAACGACCCATCCAGGTCACGTCCATGTTCACTATACCCAATCGTTACGCTGCTATTCATCAACAGGATCACCCCGTAATAACTGGGACAGGCGTGCCATTGCAATGACCGCACCCCGCCACTGGGATTCCCTCCGGATGAGTTGATCAGGTACTCCGTATGTCCCTGCATAGTCAACACGGCCGGCTGGTTGTTCACCTCGCCACAGGCGTATAAATTGCCGTGGGAGTTTTTTAACCCTTCAAACCGATAATTGGAACGGAGAGTAATCCGGTTCCAGGTGATCCCGTCTGTACTTCCATAGCAATAGTTCACACTGGTGTACTTCACCACCGAAAAGACCTGGCCACCAAATGCTTTACAACTGTTCAGATTAAGGGAGTGCGTATGTTTTTCCCAGTTCAGCCCATCTTCGGAGATATAGGAGATATTCTCTCCTACCCCAATAAATTTCCGGGCGTTGGCATGATACGCCATTCCCTCCATCGGAAAAGTCACCACACTGCCAATGGTCGCTCCCTTGTCAAAATTATCATAATCACCTGAATAGGACAGGATGTATTTATAATACTCATTCTCCCACGAACGCACCACCGCGTTGGCAGTAATCTGGTGGGAATAATTACTCCGGAAAGCCGGGTCCTCTTTTCCCAGTTCGTCCAGCGTCTTTTCCGACAACTCATACAGGAAATCAAACAATCCGCCGTACATCGTGATCTCATAACTATCCGGCTGGTCGCCCACATACCGGATCTCTCCCAGCTTAACATACCCCGATTCCAGCAAATTCCCGTTCCAGGTCAGGACAAATGCTACCCGTTCCAGCGGGTCAAAGGTCAGATTCACCTGGTCCAGCCGGTAAATATGTCCAAACACTTCATTGTTCTTACCCGTAGCCGGCAGTTTCACCGTTTTGGTGAACCCGTTCTTGATCACGGTTGGATTTGCCAGGTCCTCAAACTGTTTCGTCACCGGAAAAGCCGTTGTCCGGTCAATATCCACTTCCCGGCCATCTATAAAAAGTTGTATCATAACATTGTATTTTATTTATTACAGATCTTATATACTTTGTCCGGTATATGCAGAAAGGTCTTTTACCCGGATGAGCTGGACTTTGACACTGTTCATTTTTGTCAGGCTCCAGTTGGTTATTTTATTAATATGCCACAGGGTATTATCTATTTTCACAAAACGGTTAAACCGGAAATGAACCAGGTCCTGCGGCTTCAGATAGACATAACATTCCAGTATTTTGCAGTCGTCCAAAAACCGCTCTTCGATCCATCGCTGCCAGAAAATAGAATAAATCGTAGCCGTCGATGGGTAACCCGTCTCGTCTGTCTCCTGGTCCCACACCTCCCCCGGCCGGCCATAATCCAGCGAAACCGTACCCGGCAGGGTTCCGTTGTTACCGGTATATAGCCGGGTAAATTTCGGGACCTGTGTAACCCGTTTTATCAGATTGGTTTGGGTGGGTGACAACCAACAGAGTTTGTTTTCGACAATCATGGCCGGCGCATCATCGGAAAGATAAAAACTATGGTTAGCCAGTGTCTGCATCCCGCTGTCAAACAGCAGGGTCATTTTGCTGTTTATCCCCGACCTTTTCCCATCGGCCACTTCAAAGAGAGCCGGCAGGATCTTATCATCATAAACACTGGTACCAGCCGTGTGCCTGTTCGAGAAAAAGTAATCCTTCTCCCGGGTCACCACCACATTCCCATACGAATTTTCAATCAGGTTTTTGGTTTGCCCGTTGAAATAATTCGTATCTATCAGCATAGACCCATACTCACGCCCATACGTATCCGCGTATTTCTTTTCGTAATACGATCCCTGGTCATGCCAGGCCATTTTCAGGTACTTTGAATCAAAAGCACGGGGAATGATTTCCTCCTCCTTTGAATAGTCAACCAACTCCGTCCAGTCTTCTATCTCCGGAGAGGCAAAATAGCTGTTCCGGGTCAGGATGGATACATTCTTCGTGATCTTATCCACCTCAATCTGCAGCCCGAATGTTTTGATATAATCCAGGAACACATCGTATTGCCGGATTCCCGTATTCACCAGGTTATCCCATTCAATAGCATCCCCCGTGATAATATCCTCCTGGTTATAAAAATTGATGGAGGCGGTTGGTAAAGTTGTACCTAAGTTTGACGATGCAGGAACAAGTCCCATATAGATAGGTAACCGGACAGACCGGCCGGTTATCCCGGAAGAAGTCGTTTCCATAAAAGTGACATACGATCCGTCCACATGGCTTCCTTCACTATAACCAGCCACCCGCAAATTATAATTGACATTGGCGTTTTTGCCTGTCAGGACCTTTGAGATATGAACCAGATAAGGCTGGCTTAGTGATGAATCCTTATGTAAAATCATATAAGGAAGAGAACCATCTGCAATAGAAAAATAATATCCACTGGAACTATCATCATAAAAAGTATCCACCGTTTCCGTTTGAGAACCGGCTAATAGACAATCTCCTCCTATTCGGGCAGTTCCCACAGAACCGGCATTCGTACCAAAAAAAGATCCCTGCGGATACTCTGAAATCAAAGCACCTACCGGTACAAAAAAACAGACATAAAAATCTATAGTAATATCATAAAAACCATTGTTATTGGTAGTACCTAAAATTTGACTCTCACTAAAACCCGGCCGGCCGGCCGGATTATTGGAATCTGTTTCGTAAAAACTGAGAAAAGCATATTGGGTACTCGTTTCTTTCTGTTGTATTACCTGCAGACTGTAGAGAGGCTGTTGTCGCGGATTATAAGGGGAACTCATGCCGGCAGTTATCGTATTGTTATCATTAGCTGATATGCGCGCGGTAAACTCACCGCTCACTGCTTCTTCCACAATCGTTTTATTCTCTAAGTAATTATTCATAGTTACCCAGGTTTTCTCATAATACGGATTGTGGGCATTGAAAAAGGTGGGGTCTAAGGTAAAAGTATAGTTTTCTCCCCTCATCACATCCAGGATGTATTGGAACAGGTCTTTAAACCGGATAGCCGGTAGCTGTCTGGCAGCCCTGAATTCATTGCGCTGGTGTTCGTCCAGCTCCTGGGGTAACTCTTTAAAGGGGTCCGCACTACCGTCGTACTCGATCTGGGAGTTAAAGTTTTCATACTTGCCTTTATAGGCCAGCAGATAGCGGTAATGCTCATTTGTCCACGAGTCTGCCACCGCCTCCGCGGAGATTACATGGGTATAGCGCGCATGTATCTCCGGGGCTGTCTGTTCATCAATACGCAGGTCTTCCGCGCGAAGCGTCCGTTCCCGGACCATCTCCCCCTGGTCATCATACAGGAGGGTATAAAAGAAATTTCCCAGCTCGCCAAACAACCGGATAGAGTACGAATAAGGAATACCGCCCCGTCTCTTAATCCTCTCCAGCCGCATATAGCCCGACTCAATGACCTGGTTGTTCCAGGTCAGCACAAAGCCGGTACGTTGATTCGGATTAAAATTAAGGATCGAATGATCCAGGTTATAGATATGGTCAAACAACCGGTTATTGACATCCGTACATTTTAACTCAATCGTCCTGGAATAGGGATTCTTTTTCGCGGTCGGGTTATTGAGGTCTTCAAAAGAAAACTCAAAGTTTATATCAATATCCTGGTCAATCTCCGCCTTCGTTCCATCAATGTATAACTCAATCATATTACTGTATTTTATTTATCTATATATATAAAATACAGCCACATTGTTAATCAACTCATTACACCGGGGAAGTATATGAAGGCAATAGAACGCCCTATCCTAACCCGGTACAAAGCCGGTACACAAGATACATTAGGTTCCATTAAGTCCCGGAGGGACGGCCTATCTTAGCCCAGGGCAACCCCCTGGGTAATAGAGAGTAAGAAGAAAATGAGTGCTGTAGGCACGGCATAATAAAATATTTGGTTTCAGGGGATCTCCCGATCCCCGTTTGGTGAGTATCCGGATCTCCGGATCCGGTAAACTCTCAGCTTTGTTGATTATCCGTCAATCGCTACCGATAGCGGATCACAGATCCTGATATTCTCAGAGTCGGGGATCAGGAGATCCCCTCCGTCCAAAAAGGAGTACAATGTACATACCCTGGTAAAGCGTAGTAGCCTGTAAGAATTTCCCCGTAGGGGAATCAGCAATAGCCCGGGGTGAAGCGACCGCAGGGAGTGGTACCCCGGGTAAAAAGTCCTCCTCCCGGATTCAACGCTGAAGGCGTTGAATACAATTCGCCCGGATAGGTGCAACCCATTTAGGGTTGAGTAGGAATGGGTGGTTCTCATCCCCAGGGTAGTCGCTTTGCTCGACCCTGGGCTATTTATAAATCCCTTCCAGGGATTTGTCTGTTTTGGGGCTATGTGTGGGTGCATGGTGGTTCCAGGGGATCTCCGGATCCCCGTTTGGTGAGTATCCGGATCTCCGGATCCGGTAAACTCTCAGCTTTGTTGATTATCCGTCAATCGCTACCGATAGCGGATCACAGATCCTGATATTCTCAGAGTCGGGGATCAGGAGATCCCCTCCGTCTAAACGGGTCCCCTCCATCTAAAAAAATTCTCTCCCTCTAAAAATGATTACCCGATTAATCCTTTGTTTCTTAAATTATACATGAAGGCTTTGGTTTCGGCGTTTAGGTCGATCATGTCTTTTTTGTACATTTCGTTGACTTCATTGCGGAAGGCCACCACAATTTCACTGATGCTCTTTTCGATCAGCCCCATGGTGTGCAGCATCTCAGGGGAATTGATCCGGGTATTTTCAATCTCGTCATATTTGGAGAGCATCAGTTCCAGTTTATCAGCATAGGTGGTAAAGAACTTCCACGCTTCCACATCGTTGCGCTTCATCACAATCAGACAAATCTGCACCAGTTCCTCTATATCATTCTGCAACGGCACCGACTCAATCTCCTTCTTCCATTTCCGCAGATTTGTCACCAGCGTCCTTCCCATCGCTTCCACCTTGTTTACTGGAGAATCAGGAATAGCTGAAAGAGAGCCAGTTACAAATATTGGTTCCGGATCTTTTACAGGAATCTCCGTAAAATATAAAATTACTGATGCACATCCCCAATCTATACTAAAAAGGACTATACCTATAAAAAATAAAATAAGTGGATCATGAATACCTTTGTAAATCAGCAAAATCGCTACTATCATCACAAGTAAATTGATAACAAATAGTCCAAAATATTTGTAACTTTTAGAATTCAAAGCATACAATAATACTGCCACCGGAAAACATGCCGGAATAAAGAAAAAACGTTCTGCAGCCTTCTTCCAGGCTTCAGACCTCCAGGGAATCTTTTTATTTTTTTTATCAGGATTCATGGTTTCAATTCATTATAGAATTCTACAAAGATATCATTTTCCTTCACATAGAAAACCATCTTCTGTTCAAAACATCCTGCAAAGGATATAGTACTCTACTATCTGAATACAAAACCTGAATAAAAAGAAAAGAGATCTATCCAAAGGGATACACCTCAGTCAGGTATTCCCCCTTTGGCGGGGTGTGTCATAACCCCAACAAACATTTACATATCAAGGATAATTCTACAGAAATTATCGTTTAAAAAACAACGTCTGTTGATATACAGGTGACGGTTTTTGTTATTACACACCCCCGGCCTCTCTCCAGAGGGGAGAATTGTATCAAAAGTTGGACTCTGTCTCGGCCACCTGTACTTTGGTCATGGTGTCGCTGATGTCTGTTTCCACGACATACACCCTGGAAGGTTGGTTGAGGGATTGTTCCTCGGTAGAGGCCAATTGGGTCACTACCTGTTCAATCGGTGACTGGTAGAGGTCCGCGATTTCCGGCTCAGGCACGGATACATTTTCCACAGCAGACGGGATCGCAGACGACGAAGTGGTATCACTGGCACCCGGTATGCTGGTAGATAAAATGCTTTTCACCGTACTTAACCCGGTGGCAATGGTAGAAGCCATCGCGACGATATTGGCCGGGAACGGCACAGAAGCCAGGGCAGCCGAACCGGCTCTATAGGCATCAATGGTAGCCCCGGCAAGGGACATGGCTTTCCCGGCGGCCGTACTTTCCCCCAACAGTTGGGCCGACTGGTTCATCAGGGAAACGGAATTATCCAGATAGGCTTCTTCCAGTTTTTTCAACTTTTCTTTCCGCTGTTGCTCTTCTTCCACTTCTTTGTCCTTAGCCGCTTTCCGCTGCTGCAGGCCGGCTTTTAACAGGTCGTTTTCCTGTTGCTGGAGTTTTTTCTGTAACTCCACCCGTTCCTGGCCGGCCACCGCTTCATCCGCCAGCAACTCCTCCAGGAGGATACGGTAATTTTCCTGGAACTCCAGGTTGGCCTGTTCCTGCTCCTGGCGGGCGTCCGCTATCTGTTGCTGTATCTCCTCTAAGGTTTGCTGGTCCCCGTTGAGTTCCGCCTCCTGCCGTTGCAGTTCGAGCCGTTCCAGAAATATCCGTTCCTGTTCCAGTTGCTCTTCGTAGGCAGCCTCCAGGCCGGCCAGGCGGGCTTCCCGTTTCTGCAGCTCCGCTTCTCTCTCCTGTTCCTCCCGTTGTTCTCTTTCCCGGTCAATACGCGCCTGCTCCGTCCGGCGTAACTCTTCATATTCCGCCTGGAATTTCTCCGTTAACTCTGTGGTATCCTCGCCATGTTTTTGATAGATTGCCAACTGCCTTTCGTAGGTCTCCCTCAGCTCCCGTTCCTGCAATTGGTAGGAAGAGAGTTTACTGTCGGCAATCTCCTGCTGGCTTTTCCGGATCTCCTCCACCTCCTTTTTTGTTTGTTCCTCATGCGTACGGGCGGCCTCCGCGGCTATCCGCTTTTTCTCCTCTTCACTCTCCTTGTAGGCAGCCAATTCCTCTTCCTGTTTCGCGGCGATCTCCTGCCGGGCGGCCGCCAACTCCTCCAATTGTTGGGTCAACTCCTTATACCGTTTACTCTCCCCTTCCAACTCCTGTACCTGCGTACGGATCAGTTCTATTTCCACGATCCGGGCATCTATATGTTCTAAACGTTTCTGATGAATTTCCTCTAAGCCTTTTCCCTCTTCACGCATCTGCTCAATTTCTTTCTCCTGAGTCTTTAAAAGGCTTTCCTGGTTCTTTTTCATTTTCTCATACTGACCATTAACCTTCTCCTGTTGTTCTGCTAACTTTTTTGCTGCTTCTTTTTGTTTGTTGCTAGATCTAATATATTTATAAACTATCGCCCCAAAGGCAGTAAAAACAGAGATAGCTGTAAGAATTAATGAAACTAACCTCAGAATAGGATTAGCTTTTACTGCAGTATTAAAAGCCTTCATAGCAACTGTTCCACCCTTCATAACACTAATTAAAGAAGGGAAAGTAGAGGTCAGGCCCGCAATTCCTTTTACCCCTTTCAATAGAGAAACAAGAGATTGTGTACTGCCCATTACTGAATTCAACCACTCTGCCTCTATACCACATACATTCAAGCACCCCCTAAGTCCCTCCATACTTTTATTCAATCCTTTGCTAACTGAGACTACATTTTTCATGTGTTCCTCAAGAGATTGAGATGCATTTTTTGTATCAATCATTACTTGATTTAACGCATACTGCTTTATACTCAGTTCCTCTAAAACTTTTTTGTAGTCCTTACTACCATGTTCTAAATTAAGCAACTGATCCTTCAGATCTTTTATCTCTTTTTGATACGCTTTGAAGCTCTTCGCTGAATCTGCTGTTGCCTTCGTAGTGGCTTCTCCGTGTTTTTTCACATTTTCTGTGGTCTCTTCGAGATTGGTTCTAATCTCCTGGCTCAGGGTTTTAAACTCCTCCTGGAAAGTGGTGGTTTCGGCACTTAATTGCGTAACTGCTTCCTGGGCCTCTTTCAGGTCTTTGCTGAAAGATTCCATGTTACTTTTTACACCGGATATTGCATTGGATAACTTTGTCGCCTGCTCTTCCAGTTCTTTCAGCACTGTCTTTAATCCCTCACCGGATAAATTGGACGAAGATAGGGTACCTTGCAATTCAGCAATCTTCCCCTTTAATTCCTCAAGGGATTTGACGGCTGCTGTTGTATCAAACAACTTTTGAAAATTGACAGCGACTTTTTCTAACGCATCAATGGCTGTCCTGACATTTTTCATTCCGGTGCTGAGTGCCTCTACATTTGTTTTAGCACTGCCTGCTTCCGTACCCAGTTTTTTCAGCTGGTCTTCCAGGGCTTTCACCCCCCCTTTCACTTTATCACCGGAGCCATTCAGCGTAGTAAACGTCGCTTCCAGCTCCGTGATCTTTGCCTTTAACAATTCAAGGGATTGAACAGCCTCTTCCGTTTTAAATTTATCCTGAAAGGTGGTAGCTTCGGTGTCGAGCTTATTAAATGAGATCAATGAATCTGTAATCCCTTTGGAAACACCGTCCAAACCGTTCTTTAAATTTTCCATAATCGTGGTCAACTCCTTCATTTGACCACCCAGACGTTCCACCACACTTTTCAGATCAGTCCCCGACTCATCCAAAGAAGAAATGGATCCTTTCAGTTCATTCACTTTTGTCTGTAACGCTCCGACCGAGTCGATTGCCTCCATTGTGTCTACAATACTGTAT
>JAJQES010000060.1 GCA_021201565.1 Tannerellaceae bacterium | reverse complement strand
CTCATGCTTACTGTACTTGATACAATTGGTGACTATATGAATCTTGCAAGCCACGACATTTTAATATTAAACAGGCTGAAAGGAACAGTCACCTTACATGAATATAGATTTTTGAACAAAGAGATAACAGTCTATCCATTTGGAAAAATAGAAATAGAAGTATGCAATCTGGAAACAATATATGTAAGAAACAATAAGTATTCAAATCAAAAAGTTCCCGTATTATGTATTTCCGGAAGAAATCCCTGGTTTCTCACAACTCTATTCGAAATTAGGGAAGACAAGGTAGATTGTTACATCTCTTTCTTTGTCTGGTATATGGACAAAAACCGTCCACTCCCTCCCCACACCTTTTTCGATCCCTACAGAGAAAAAGATTATAAGAGAAGAAAAGCAGAAGGCTTCCCTCCTCCAATATACCCCAGCGAAATCCCCATCCCGGAATACAAAGAGAGATAAAATAGTCCTTCTATCTCAACCAATTACCCTGTACAGCTAAATCCAACGGCATGCACGACCCACAAAAACGGGACGTACGATCCAACGCACTGAGCTGTACAACTCAATACCTCACAGCAATAGATATATCGGAACCCGAAGCAAAGAATGTAGGGCATTATTAACTGCTAAATTAAGTCCCTCCTTTGGGTTTACCTAATCACCAACTTATGAATGACTGTCACTCCGGCATGTTCATTCAGACTCTTTATCAACTTATCACTATACAAAGTCAATTCACTCCTTAATACAGCTGAAGAAAGGGAAACAAACAGGATTCCATCGCGGACATACAGGTTGCGGGTATACTGCATAACAGAGGGTCCTAACACCTCTTCCCAGGCCCGTTTAATACGAACTTCCTGGATTTTTGTCTGTAATTGGGTATTTTCCTCGAAAAACTCCCGGATAACCTCTCCTATACTCTGTGTATTCGTTCGCTTCATTCTTCCTCTCCCATCCGCTGTACAACACCACATTCCACTTCAAACAAAGCATGATCATTCTGTATGGCTTCCAGAATCTCATCCAAATATTTCCGGTTGGTATCCGTCACAAATATCTGTCCGAAATCAGGTCCAACGACCAGTTTAATAATCTGTTCCACCCGCTGAGAGTCCAGCTTATCAAAAATATCATCCAGCAATAGAATCGGGGTGGTGGTTCCTTTCTTCATCAGGAAAGAAAACTGGGCCAGTTTCAAAGCGATCAGATAAGTTTTGTTCTGTCCCTGAGATCCAACACGACGGATCAGGGAATCATTCAGTTTCATCTCTAACTCATCCTTATGGATACCGGTCGAAGTATACCCCAATACCCGTTCACGCTCCCGGTTGATCCGCAATAATTGTTCCGGCTCTTCACTATCCAAATGTGAGATATAATGTAGGCCTACCTGTTCGGAGGATTGACAGATCTGCTGGTAATATTCATTAAATACCGGTACCAATTGCTCTACAATATCTTTCCGCTTCTCATACACCAGCCGGCCATACATACCCATCTGCATCTCCAGCACTTCATACAACGATTCATCCGTCACCTGATTCTTCAACAATACATTCCGTTGCTGCAACGCTTTATTATATTGTATAAGGGCATGCAAATAGTTTTTGTCATGCTGGGAAATAATCAGGTCTATAAAACGGCGGCGCTCATCACTCCCACCCCGGATCAGTTCGGAGTCTGCCGGAGAAACCATCACCAACGGTAAAAGCCCGATGTGTTCCGACAGCTTATCATACTCTTTTTTATTCCGTTTAAATTGTTTCCGGTGATGAGGACGAATCGCACAGAAGATATCTTCCTCCCGCCCTTCATAATCATATACTCCCTGTAACACACACATTTCCTCCCCATGACGTACCAGCTGGCTATCCGGAGTATTGACATGGCTTTTACAAAAAGACAAATAATAAATTGCATCCAGCAGATTGGTTTTCCCCATTCCGTTCTTACCGAAAAAACAATTCAGTTTAGGTGACAACACAATATCCGCCTGTTCTATATTCTTATAATTAAGTATGGATAATTTCTTTAAAAGCATAATTTAGTTATTAGTAGTTGGTAGTTAGTAGTTGGTAGATAGAAATAAATCCCTTTTACCCTCTTTTCTCTTTTTATTTCTTCCAAGTGAGCAAAGCGAACATACTACTATCTACCATCTACTAACTACCGGGGTGCAAAGCACCCTTTAACAGTACAAATTTAAAAAATTAAGGGGAAGTATAGATTATATCATCAAAAAAAACTACTTTTGCGCTTTGAATTGCCTAAGGCAAAAATCAATGATAAATTAATAAAATCGATAATACATTATTATGGCTACTAAGGGAAAGAGCACAACCCCCGAATTAGAAGTGGGTGAAATTGTTTCAAGATCAGAACAGTTCATTGAAAACAATAAGAAAAATATCATGTATGGTGTAATCGCTCTCGCTTTGATCATCGGAGGAGTAATGGCTATCCGTCATGGATATTTGATGCCTCGTGAAAAAAAGGCAAGCATTGCGATGTATAAAGGTGAACAATACTTTGCAAGAGATTCTTTCGCACTTGCCCTGAACGGCAACGGAGCAGATTTTCCCGGTTTCGTATCCATAGCAAAAGAATATGGAAGCACAAAAGCCGGTAACCTGGCAAAAGCATACGCGGGAATCTGTTACTTTAAACAGGGAGATAATGAAACGGCAATAAACTACCTGAAATCTTTCAAAGGAGCGGACACGATGATCTCACCGGCTCTGATCGGTACAATCGGTGATTGCTATGTAAATATGGATAAAACGAAAGATGGGATCAGCTATTTTGAAAAAGCAGCTAACAAAGCCAACAATGAAGTGATCAGTCCTGTTTATCTGAAAAAAGCGGGTGTTGCTTATGAAAGTCTGGGTCAATACAAAGACGCGATCAAAGCATACACGACTATTAAAGAAAAATATTACAACTCAACGGAAGCTGCCGACATCGACAAATACATTGCCCGTGCATCAGCTTTGGCTAAGAATTGATAGTATAGCAACACATAAAATACAAAAAGGATGTCCAAAAGGCATCCTTTTATTGTAATCAGAATAAAGAAAATAATAGTAAAAGTAATAAGGAAATGGCAACAGCTTATCAAAACTTATCAGAATATGACTTCGATAGTGTTCCCGATGCTTCCGGTATGAGGATTGGAATCGTAGTCGCCGAATGGAATAAAGAGATCACAGAAAAATTATTGGAAGGAGCCTGCAATACGCTGGAACGACACGGAGCAAAAACCGAAAACATTCTCGTAACACGTGTGCCAGGCAGTTTTGAACTTACATTCGGAGCAAAACAACTCGCAGAAAGCCGGGAATTGGATGCCGTTATTATATTAGGATGTGTAATTCGTGGCGATACTCCACATTTTGATTACGTTTGTTCAGGAGTAACCCAGGGAATAACCGAACTGAATCTGATGTATGATATCCCATTCATTTTCGGATTATTAACCAACGACACCATGCAGCAATCTATTGACCGTGCCGGAGGAATCCATGGTAATAAAGGGGATGAAGCTGCAATTACTGCAATAAAAATGATCGATTTTTCTTGCAAATTAAAAAATTAATTGTACCTTTGCATCGCAATCGGGAAGAACAGAGTGATTAACCCGGAACCCTGAAGAGACAGGGGATAAGAGCAGTATTTATTGCAATTGAATATAATGTAACAATTATATATTGGGGGCAGTTTCCAGAGTGGCCAAATGGGGCTGACTGTAACTCAGCTGTCTTTCGACTTCG
>JAJQES010000241.1 GCA_021201565.1 Tannerellaceae bacterium | reverse complement strand
CCTACATCGAATACATATTGTAAAATATTACTGTTATTCCAGTCAAAATTATAGTTGGATTCCTGAGTCACCTTATTTCGGGTTTCACTCATAAATCCGGAACGATAGGTCAGGTCCATTGTTTTCTTCCAATACCCTACAAAATCAAGTCCGAAGGAAGAACGGAAGGTCAATCCTTTCAGGATCTCCACATTGATATAGGCATTCCCAAACAAACGCAGATTATCCTGATGATTCTGGTCATTATCTTCTATCATACGAACCGGATTCTGCCGGTCACTCATTCCACCGATAGGACCTCCCCAACCGACACCATCCACCGTATGAACCGGAACAATGGACATCAATTCTTTACAACGCCCCAGATTACCATCTCCTACATTTGAACTGCTTCTCCATTTAGAGACGGTAAAGTTCTCTCCGATTCTTACCCTTCCGCCTAACCAGCTGTAATCACTATTGATACGGCCATTAAAACGGTTAAAATAACTGCCTTTGATGGTTCCCTGGTTATCATAATAATCCAGGGCAAAAAGCGCATTCCCACTATCGGTTCCGGAAGAAAGAGTCACATTATACTGTTGGATATGTCCTGTCCGGAGGATCTCTTTTTGCCAGTCTGTATCTGCCGAACGCATGGTCTGTTCTATGGGATCCAGATATTCTCTCCAGGTTACCTGGTCCAGGACCCAGTTACCATTGGCATCCTGGTGATCCGTATACTGATATAAACCTCCATACCCGTTTACATATCCAATCCCGACAGCATTCGGATCCGCATTGGGATTGTCATTCTTTATCGCCCAGTACTGAGCGATTCCCCGCTGCTTAGTATTCATCAATTCATACGGTTTTTTACTACTGGTCATCGTATACGATGCTTTAAAATCGACCGTAGTACCTTTTTTCCCTTTACGGGTGGTAATAATAATAACCCCATTCGCTGCGCGCGAACCATAAATAGAAGCCGAAGAGGCATCTTTCAATACCTGGATAGATTCAATATCCATAGTGGCCAATTCCTCCATAGAACGGGTAGTCGGAGTACCGTCTACTATATACAACGGGTCATTATTATTTAATGTACCTTCCCCCCGGATACGTACAGTAGCCCACGGATTGGGGGAGCCATTGGTCGCAATGCTCATACCGGCTACCTTACCCTGTATGGCCCGCATAGCACTACCGGTGGTATTGGAGCGAATCTGGTCTACTTTAACCACCGAGACCGACCCTGTCAGGTCCGCTTTTTTCTGGCTGGTATAACCCGTCACGACCACTTCGTCCAGATTCATCGCATCCTCCACTAACCTGAGGGTTAAATTCTGTGCTGTGGAAGCCTTGATCTCTACTGTTTTATAACCGATAAAACTGAAAACCAGCGTACTGTTTCCATCCACTTCCAGCGAGAAACGGCCATCCAGGTCTGTAACCGTACCATTCCGGGTGCCTTCTTTTTCTATAATTGCGACACCCGGTAAGGGTTCGCCCGATTCATCCAGTACCATTCCTGTGGCCACTGCTCTTTGCTGATGCTGATGCGGAGCCACATCTACCGGAGAGGCTGCAAACAGATCTCCGGAAATAGCAGACAGGAAAATAAGAAATGTCATATAATAACACTTCATTTTTCTTTTTTGAAATGATTTTTGATCCATGAATTAGATTTTAAATTATTAAACTTAAGGTATTAAACACGATTTCCATCTCCCCCCCCGGAGTAGTTATCCACTATCAAAATTTCCCATATTCAATCTTATTTTTAATTGGTCCGAATATTGTATTCATTCTGTAAAACACACAAAAAGAGCCTGTAGAATCGCTAAAACCATTCTGAAAACATCCTCAAAAATTAATTACGGAACTTAGTTAAATCCGGTTCTTTAGTTGATTATTTCTTCTATCCGGATATCTTTATAGGCTACATTCCCATTCTTCACATAGAGGAAAAGAGTATTCCCTTTTTGCTCAGGCAAACGATTCAAAATACATCGTTGTTGATTGACCGATACATCAAAAAACTCATCATACACAATGACATCCAACACAACCGGACTCGTGAGTTCTTTCACTCCGTTAATGGACGTATTATGCATAGTAACAGTCTGATTGACAGGATTGAGGGCTAACCGGTAACCGGTTTGAGTCTGATCCGTAGCCCGTAAAAACAAACCTGCTTCCTCATAAGTACTTTCCGGATCAATCGTTACAGTCAAACGATAATTTACCGGTAAGCCGGTCAGGGAAACTACCCCCACATCTCCGCCTGCCTGCATACGTATTCTATCACCGGATAAAGAGACTATTTTTTCCGGAGAACAGGATTTCATCACCGGTAATGAAACCGGACGTGTAGCCGGCAAGACTTCTTCAAGAAATTTAGTGTGCAAAGTGCCATCCGGTTCCTGGTATAATTCTCTTAATAAAATAGTCCCTCCCCATATCCGGTCGCCATCATCTTTATCCTCTTTGCGGGAAGGAGAGTAAGACACAGCAATGCGCCGGCCATCTTTAAAAGGAGCCGTTTTATATACACTGCCAAAATATTCCATTAACGCCTGGGATTCCGGATAAATCCAGGGACCATAAGGATGTTCCGATATCAGGTAATAGGTATAACCACCCAGGCTATACAATAAATAATACCGGTCATTCCATTTAAAATAATCTGAACACTCAGGGGTATCCCGCTGCCCTTTCAAAGGAGACTCTACCTCTTTCCAGTCCGTCAGATCAGAAGAAATAAGATGCACCAGGTATCCTCCAAACCCATTTAACACAGGCTCTTTCAGATTTCCCGATATAAACAGATGGAAAAGTCCTGCTTCATCTTTAAAAACTTTAGGATCACGAAAGTCACGGCTGATACACTCTTCCGGAGCATAATAAAAAGGATTAGGCTGCTGCTTTACATACGTCAGTCCTCCATCTGTACTGATCGCGAAACTCAACTGTTCATGAACTTTGCCCTCTTCCTTTACGCGGGTTGCATAAAAAGCATAGAAGCGGTCTTTTTCGGCAATAACCGAACCCGTACAAATAGACTTTTCCCATTCCTCATCATCAATGCCCAATGCTACCGGATGATGCTTCCAGTTGACCAGGTCCGTAGTGGTGCTCAAGGCCCATTGATGTCCTCCCAAACCTTCTAATCCGGCATGATGGCCTTCATCGAGCAACCAGTACAGATAAAAAGTTCCTTCATGATAATAAGGCATACAGTCACCGGCAAACAGATGATCTTCCGCCGGTTTAAAATATTGCATGTGAGTAGTCCGTTGTTTTAATGGATCATAATCTTTTACAACCTGCGCGTAACAGATACCCGTAAAAGAAAAAAACAATAACAGAAAATGTGTTTTCATACATATTGGTTTTAAAGTTTGTAGTTTGTAAATACATTTCGTATTCCTTCAAAAATTCTTTCTGACTAGTCCTTTCCTGGAAGCAAATATAAATACAACAAACAACTATGCAAACAAAAACAAAACATTTACATTATTTTAAATTATCATATTTATTACATTTAAAATCCAAAAGAGTTTACCTTGAAAGTATAAATAATAAAAAACGACTATCTAACACAGAAAAGGAAAACAATCACCCAACAAATTACAAACTGATAATCAATAAAATAAACCAAACCACCCACCTATCACATTTGAAAATCCTTATTCCCATACAAAACATTTACATAAGGCAAATGTAAACGATATATTTTCAGCTTTAACAATTTATCCGATTCCCTATAAATCAACCGGTTTATCCTCTATTTT
>JAJQES010000011.1 GCA_021201565.1 Tannerellaceae bacterium | reverse complement strand
ATTCTATCTCCTTAGAAGGTGAGAAAATACTATGGTACATTTGATTTCCTGACCGGCTTCTTTCTTCTTAACTTTTTATTTAAATATTAATAGTAAGTTTCTGTAATACGGCTGTTGGCATATTCAAAATAACGCTGAGCCTGTCTTATATATTTTCCTTCCGGGTATTCATTGATATAGTTGTAATACTCGTCAATCACTTCACGATAACGAGTCTGCAATCTCTCCTCCACACTCACCTGGGCCAATTCATAACGTGACCGCAACATATAATAAATATAGTCCTCACGATAACGCGAATAAGGATAATTCTTCAAAGCATTCTGTGCCGTAATCACCGATGCTTCATAATTATTCCCCCCATAAGTACCCAGGTTAAAATAGAGGCGAATCGCCATCAACTCTTTATAAGCCAGTTTTTCCTGCAATTCAAACAGAATATTCTGTGCCTCGGTAGCCCGTTCTGTCTGAGGATGATACTCCAGATACAACTGCAACTGTTCAATAGCCTCAAACGTCTGGGCCTGGTCCAAACGGGGATCCGGAGAATCCAGATACAGTCCGTAACCGGAATAGTAGCGGGCAAGCTCTTCATATTCTCCCTTCGGATAGGTCTGATAATATGTCTTAAAATATTGCGAAGCCGTCATATAGTCCTTCTGCCCATAATAACTCTGCGCTAACAGGTAAAGCGACTCTTCAGCATAAGCCGTCCCACGGAAAATAGTAACCAACTCCTCTAAAATAGTGGCAGATTTGGAGTATTGCTTCGCATTGAAATACTTCTTTGCATAAGAATACTTGAGCTCATAATCCGTACTTTTCAGAATCTTATTATATTCCCCACAGGAAGCCAATAAGATTGTGATCAACATCAAAAAAAATCCAACCTTTTTCATTCACATTGTTTTTATGTGGGCATGAGGCCGTTAGCCGTATGCGTACTATTTCGCGTGCAAATTTAATGTATTCTCTTCAATAAACGAAGAAGTTACCCGTTAATTTTAGTAGTTAAACCGGGTATATATAAACAAAAAACAGACAGAGATTGCATTTTGTTATACAAAATTCACACTCTCTGTCCGTTCATGTACGCAAAATAGACGGCAAAAGCACATTCCAGCCTCTGCCCCTGTTATTTAAAGCTTATACAGCTCACTGGCTGCAAGTAATTTCAATTTATTCGTTTGTAATACCTCCACACAGCGTTGAATATCATCCGGACGGATCACCACGTGGGCTGTGTCCCCCTGTGAGAAAGCATACATATATTCCACAAAAATACCGGCCTCCGTAATGATCTCCATCGCTCTTGCCAAAGCGCCGGGGTGATTCGGGCATTGCAGGCATACCACCTCCGTAACACTTACTGCATATAGCTTTTCACGAAGTATACTGATTGCCTTTTCCGTATCCGAAACAATCAACCGGAGAATCCCGAAATCCGAATTTTCAGATACTGTAAAAGCAGACATATTAATACCGGCTTCTCCCAATAATCGTGCGACTTCCGTAAAGCGCCCTTTCTTATTTTCAAGAAAAATAGACAATTGTTTGATTAGCATATCGCTCTATATTTAAATTATTCCTGACTCCTTCATTAGTGGCTCACACTAATTTCCTGTTATCAAATACCCGTTTCGCTTTCCCCATACTTCTTTCAATACTACGGGGTTCCACGATTTTCACATCCGGCTGCAGCCCGATCACACTTTGTAAACGATCCGTGATCTTCTTTTTCAGTTCCAGGATCTTATTCATCTCATCCGAATAATATTCGGGACGCACCTCTACCTGTACCTGGAAAGTATCCACATTATTAATCCGGTCCACATGGATCACATAATGAGGTTCAAACTCCGGTAATTCCAGGATAACCGATTCCACCTGTGACGGGAACACATTGACACCCCGGATAATCAGCATATCATCGCTTCGTCCCAGAATACGGCTCATCCGGACCGCTGTACGGCCACAACGGCAGGTTTCATAATGCAAAGAGGTCAAATCCCTTGTACGGTACCGCAGCATCGGCATCCCTTCTTTTGTAATAGTTGTAAATACCAGTTCTCCCTGCTCTCCTGCCGGAAGCGGTTGAAGTGTTTCCGGATCAATAATCTCCGGATAAAAATGATCCTCCCACAGATGCGTCCCATCCTGGTATTCACATTCACAACCTACTCCCGGTCCTGATATTTCCGTCAAACCATAAATATCATACGCCTTAATACCCAAAGACTCCTCAATCTCCTTCCGCATATTTTCCGTCCAGGGTTCCGCGCCGAAAATTCCCACTTTAAGCTGGAACTCCTCCCGTGGCAATCCTGAATCCCGGATAGTTTCTCCCAGAAAAAGAGCGTATGAAGGAGTACACGCTAACGCCTTTGCTCCAAAATCATGCATCAGCTGGATCTGTTTCTGGGTGTTCCCGCTACTCATCGGGATCACCGTTCCCCCAATCTTCTGCACCCCATCATGCAGCCCCAGGCCACCGGTAAACAGGCCATATCCATACGATACCTGTACAATATCCTCTTTGGTCACGCCATAGGCATAAAGACAACGGGCCACCACCTCACTCCAGATAGAAAGATCCTTCCGGGTATATCCAACCACAATCGGCTTACCGGTTGTTCCCGATGAAGCATGCAAACGCACCACCTCCGACATAGGAACAGCCATCAGGCCAAACGGATAATTATCACGCAAATCCTGTTTAGTAGTAAAAGGCAATTTTGAAATATCATCTACCGATTCGATATCCTCAGGAGAAATTCCTGCCTCCTGCATCTTTTTCCGGTAAAAGGGAGTATTATGGTAAGCATGTTCCACTACCCTTTTCAATCGTATACTCTGCAATTTCCGCATCTCTTCGCGGTCCATGCACTCAATTGTCTCATTCCAGATCATCGTATTATATCAGGTTATAAATTTTAAGGAATCTCAAATATAAGAATTTTATTTTTAAACGATCTTTGGCACCCGCCTACAAACAAACCTGTTAAAAAACATGCATATAGAAAAAGCAATAAAAAAGGGTAGACCCCCCGGTCCACCCTTTTGCAGGATAATCGTACTGATTAGTTTAAATTCATAATGTTCGCCAGTTTACCAGGTGTAAGATCCGTAGCTATAATCACTCCCTGATCATTAATCAGAAAACATCCAAACCCATCTGTGAGTTTGTATTTTCTATATAACTCAGCCTGGTTAAGCGCTCCGTGCAATTGCGTGGTTTCATCCAATCCGTCGATACGGACTGTTTCGCGGAAGATAGCAGGATTTTCGTCCAGCGAAATAGATAACACAGCAATTCTGTCCGGATAGTTTTTGTTGATTTCATTCGACAGTTGTACATTTCTTGCTCTTGACTCTGCATTATAAGCAGCCCAGAAATTCAATAATGTATAACGTTCGGAATGATTCTGGAAATTCAGTTCTTCCGAATCTCCAAAAGACTTTATTCTCGGTGCAAAATCGCCGGGATTAATCCCTTCTGATGACTTTGCCTCTTTCGTACCGGCCGAAACGGTAATAACAGCCATTAATACGACGAGAACATAGGCTTTCACTTTCATACGTTGATTTTTATGTTAAACTTAATCGGATATATAAATGGAAAGAATGTATTTATCACAAATAGCTTATACTTCCCGGATAAATCCGACTCCTGATTTTCAGGAAAAATAAGATAAATCCTTCGCTAAGGCATTTATATCTTATTTCAAAACGGTGACAAAGATAGGGATATTATTTCATATCCCCCAAATTTTATAACACATTTTCTCAATATAACAACCAAACCAATATGTTTT
>JAJQES010000222.1 GCA_021201565.1 Tannerellaceae bacterium | reverse complement strand
ATATATAAGATGGAATGAAAATACTCAGTTATATTCTTCTGATTCTTTTAGTATAGATGTTGGGGATTTGTTCGGGTTAATAATAATCCAATCATTTAAAATCAGAATTCACTATTAGTAGCCTACCCCGGCTCCACCAACGACTGGGTCGAAGCCATGGGGATACCCAGCAGCTATAATAGCAGTTACCTATCTACCGCTGCCGACCGTGACAACCTTAATTACGCACCCACACTCAATTCCGGATGCGGAACCCTCCGTCTACAACCCCCTGTGCGTATGTTTTTCTATTCGTAGCATTTTTTCGGACAGGAATGTTTACCCTCCGACTTTCCCGGCTAAAAACTGCAAGGCTCTTTTTTGCTCGGAAATGAAATCAATGCGGTTTTTTATGCCTGTTTGGGAAATGGGGTTTGAGAGGCGTTTGATGGAGGAGAACCAGGACTCCATTTGATTAAATGTGTTTTCGTGCTTCGATACGACGGGGTTTAGGTAGTTGGAGTAGATTAAACCTACGTTTACGGCGTCGCTCTTCAATAGATAGATATTGCTTTGAATGTCTGTTGTACATGAATAGATTTGTATCTCTTTATCTGAATCCGGGACTATGCCGTCACTGCAAACCTGTTCCAGTCTTTCCAATAACAGGGTCAGTTCTTCTGTCATATTACGGATGTCCTCCAGCGTTACTATGCCGTAATCGTAGAAAGAGAGGATTTCGGAAACCAGATTTTGGGTCAGGTTACTATTCAGGATATATTCGGTTTTGCTCAATTCAGAGACGGCTTTCCGCAACAAAGCCCGTTTGTCATTGTGCGTACGCAACCGGATAATCTCCGGCAAAGGAACCCTTGCATTGTATCCTTTATTGTAAAACATCCATTTGAGCATGGAGAATGCCGGCAACCATTGGCAGTCCAGCAGTACTGTTTCAGGTATGATACTGGAAGCTATCAGCAACGTCGAATTTTCCGACCGGACACCGGCAGTCAGCTTACCGTAACACCAATCCAGCATACTATACGAACCCTTCATATCCATCGTAGGGTTCGCCAGCAACTCCATCGGGTATCTGGCTTCACCGGGAAAATCATCCATCACCTCGCTTAAAGGGATTTTCAGGTACTCAAGAATCCGGAACATTTCCTCTACCAGAAACTGATTTTTTCCGCTGAGTTTGTTATTGATGGTTTTTTGGGATACGCCCAGTAGCTCGGAAAAGCGTTGCGAAAAACTTCGCTCCTCCGGATAGCGTGCTGCAATGGATTGTTTGAGTCTGTCTAATATTTTATTATATTCCATATCTATACTGAATCTATCTGGGGTTTGGTTGCATGCCGGCATGAATGGCCTGTGGAGGGAGCTGGAAAGCACGACGCTCGTCCTTGCGTGACAGGAAATCTGTCTGACGGATAAGCTGCCCCTCCTCAATCTCCCTCCGGTATATCTCTATCCCATACCGTTTAATATCAAACCACCGAAACCCTTCATGGATGAAAACAGAACGACGCAGATGCAGGAGCCCATGAATAAAACTCTCCCTTTCGCCCGTAATTGCCAGCGTAGCATCCAGCGCCTTTTTAGGGGTGGGTGTATCCCATGTATAATATTCCATAGAACTCCCATAAATACCCTCCACCATCTCCCTTGTGATAGGGTGCTGTGTCGAATAGGCAGCCAGAAGTGTAGAGATATCATCCAAAGCCAGATTCAGGTAGTCTGCCCCTTTTTCGTCGCTTATCCTGACATACGCCTCTGCACGGTTCAGCAACATCTCTTCCATGGTGAATAACGGCATGAGCATCAGATTTCCCGGATGACTACCGATTTTATATACAACAAATTGATAGCTGAGAGGCACAATAGCTCCCGGAACATGAAGAGCCTCGTATCCCGCTCCCCACAGACCGCTGCGATGCATCCCTTCCGTTTGCTGCAAAAG
Organism: Tannerellaceae bacterium; assembly: GCA_021201565.1. Classification (GTDB taxonomy): domain Bacteria; phylum Bacteroidota; class Bacteroidia; order Bacteroidales; family Tannerellaceae; genus UBA4116. The sequence continues at coordinate 1,876 of JAJQES010000222.1, read as the reverse complement.
AGCGTTATTGGCAAGCCTTAAAGGTGAAGTCATACAGCCAGACGTACTCCAGTTGCTCTGAAAACTACCCAGCATCAGGTTACAATCCGCATCCATGCCCGAATAATTCTTTATCCGCTCATAATCTGTATAAAACAATGCCCCAAGTTCAGACCAATTACGTAAGAAACGACCCGGATTGGAGCCGAGGATTTGTGAAGACCATACAATGACCTGCTCAAAATCCCCTTTGTAGAGATAAAACCGGCAGGCAAAAGCCATTGCAGCTTTTGTGTTAAATTGATATTTCGGAACAGTATATGCGTGGTCGTCCAGAAGTGGCAAACCTGCTATTATATCTTTCTCTATCCGGCTGTACACCTCACCCACTGTTCCCCGGTCATACCTGGCATTCCCGTTTTTCTCTGTCGCTAACATATAGGGTATTCCGGCATCCGTCCGGCAACTCTGTTCATGATAATGTTTGCAAAAAAGATTTACGAGTATGAAATGGCAGAATGCCCGGCAAATAAGAGCCTCCCCTTTATAAGGTAGTAAAGCTTCCGGTTCACCCATCTCTGCGATGGTCTCCAAAGCAAGATTGGCATGGGCAATCGCATTATAATAATCATGCCATAAGGCTTGTGGAGAATCTTTTCCGGTAACTTCACAGTCTTCCCATAAATAAAACGCTTTCGGCAAATCGTCCACATTATTGGTAAAAAAAACCAAATCATCCGCCTCGTCGCTGGCCAGTTCGCTCATATACGCCCAATGGGTCGTGGGATAGGCATTGACCAACACCTGCCTGACTTTCTCTTCGGTGTCAACCTTCAACTCTTCGAGCGGGCTCTTTTGCAGAAAATCATTGCAGGATGTGAAAAGTCCTGAAAACAACATAAGGATAGCGATGAATCTATTCATAATCCAAGTTTTAAAGTGAAAGTAAACTGCCGGGGTACGGGTGCGGAAATCCCTCCCGAATGATGATATTCAGGGTCCTGCCCGTGAAGCTTTTTGTCTGAATATAACAGGCACAGGTTAGTGGCCTGAAATTTGAGGGAGAGATGCCCGGGTTTCCATCTCTCCATGAATCTCTTCGGGAAATCATACATCACAGACACATCCTTCAGCCTGACAAACCCTCCGTTGGCCACTCTTGCCGTAGAATAATTATAGGCCATATACCTATAAGGGGAATTCGAGCTGTCATGTCCTTCATAGATAAGTAGGGAAGGCACATCCGTATGCTGTCCTTCTGTCTTCTTCCACCGGTCACTCATCCCGACAGGCATTGAACCATAGTCGGTGTATTTGTGGCTAAACACCGGATTGAGCCTCACCTTATTGCCGAAAGAGTAAGTCATGTACACATTCATGCTAAAATTCCTCCACCTGAAATGATTCTCCAGGCTACCGCCACCCGTTGGATCGGTTGGTCCCTCATACACGAGATGGTCTGTTTGCTGTGTATCAAAAAGCGTATAATCCTCTGCATTATATCCATTCAGGATTGGACTCCCCTTATTATCAAGACCGAGGTATTCAATAGAAAAAAGCGACCGTACCGGATATCCCTCCCTGACATATCCATATCCTGAAATAAGGTCCAACGCATAACTATCACTTTCGAGGGTCGTCACCTTTGTGCGGCCTGTCCAAAACACCACATCCGTAGTCCATCTGAAATCCGGCACCACCACATTGGCAGACGAAACCGAAAGTTCATATCCATACCCGCGCATGGCTGCAAAGTTGAGCCATTTGCTGCCCTGTCCGCCCACTCCCTGTGTCGTTACCATACCGATAAGGTCGAAATTGCGCCTGCGGTAATAATCCATGCCGATGCGGATGCGGTTCTGAAATAAGCCCATATCCAGACCCACATTCCATTCCC
>JAJQES010000498.1 GCA_021201565.1 Tannerellaceae bacterium | reverse complement strand
GCTTCGGAAAACTTCGTGAGCGACCAGGTAATGGAAGCCATGGGCAGTTGCTTAACCAATAAATATGCAGAAGGATATCCCGGGAAGCGTTATTATGGAGGGTGCGAAGTTGTGGATCAGAGCGAAACGATTGCCATTGAACGTCTGAAAAAAATCTTTGATGCCGAATGGGCCAATGTACAACCTCACTCCGGAGCACAGGCCAATGCTGCTGTATTTCTGGCCGTTCTGAATCCGGGAGATAAATTTCTGGGGTTAAACCTGTCACACGGGGGACACCTGTCACATGGTTCACCGGTAAACAGTTCAGGGATCTTATACCAGGCACTTGAATATAATGTAAAAGAAGATACAGGACGGGTTGATTACGACCAGATGGAAGAGGTCGCTCTGCGCGAACGTCCGAAACTGATTATCGGTGGAGGATCTGCCTATTCACGTGAATGGGATTACAAACGGATGCGCGAAATCGCCGACAAGATTGGTGCGCTTCTTATGATTGATATGGCTCATCCGGCCGGACTGATCGCAGCCGGTTTGTTGGATAATCCATTGAAATATGCACATATTGTGACCTCTACCACTCACAAAACCCTGCGTGGTCCGCGTGGTGGTATTATCCTGTTAGGCCAGGACTTTGACAATCCATGGGGAAAAACAACCCCAAAAGGAGAGATCAAAAAAATGTCCCAATTGCTTGATTCTGCCGTATTCCCGGGTATTCAGGGAGGTCCGCTGGAACACGTGATCGCGGCGAAAGCTGTCTCTTTTGGCGAAGCGCTGGAGCCTGACTATAAAACATATCAGAGCCAGGTACAAAAAAATGCAGCAGCTTTAGCACAGGCCTTTATGGATAAAGGATATAAAATTATCTCCGGAGGAACAGACAATCACAGTATGTTGATTGACCTGCGTACCAAATTCCCGGGTCTGACCGGAAAAGTAGCAGAAAAAGCGTTGGTAGCAGCGGACATCACCGTTAATAAAAACATGGTTCCGTTTGACAGCCGTTCTGCCTTCCAGACGTCCGGTATCCGCGTCGGAACGCCGGCTATCACAACCCGGGGAGCGAAAGAACCGCTGATGGGTGAAATTGTAGACTTGATGGATACAGTCCTGGCATCACCGGAAAACGATACGATCATCAGCCATGTAAGGGAGAAAGTAAACGCTATCATGAAAGAGTACCCCTTGTTTGCCTGGTAACTTTTTCACTTGACAATTGACAATGCACATTTGACAATTATTCTTTAATTGTTGTTGGGTGTTGTCAATTGTCTTTTTTCTACATTAAACACAAATTACAACTAATTCTAAATAATTTTTCATGAAAAACCGAATTCTTTTAAGCGCCTTTGCTGCTTTAACACTCTTTACCTCCTGTATAGAGACTACCACCGAAGTAAAAAGCTATAACCAGGGTATCAATGTCATTCCCAAACCCAATCTGATGGTTCAACATGAGGGAGAATACAAATTATCAGGTAAAACAACGCTTTATACCGGCAATGCCGAAGCTAAAGTCATTGCTGATTTTTTCTCCCTGAAGATGCGTACTTCTACCGGCTATGCTATACCGGTAAAACAGGAAAACAATACCAAAGGTATTTTTCTGGCCATTAATCCAGGCCTGGCCACTAACGACGAGGGATATACACTGGAGGTTAAACCAGATCGGATTGACGTCCAGGGCAAAACAGCGCAGGGACTATTTTATGGAATGCAAACCCTGATGCAACTTTTACCTGCCGAAATAGAATCTCCTGTAAAGTTTACAGGAGTTGCATGGAACATCCCGGCTGTTACGATCAAAGACGAACCCCGTTTCGGCTACCGGGGAATGGAGCTGGATCCCTGCCGTCATTTTATGCCGGTGGAACATGTAAAAAAACATCTGGATGTGATCTCCCTGTTTAAGATCAACCGTCTGCACTGGCATCTTACAGACGACCAGGGATGGCGTATTGAGATTAAAAAATATCCCAAACTCACCGAAACAGGAAGTAAACGCATAGAAGGCGAAGGGATTGAATATGGTGGCTATTATACCCAGGAAGAGATTAAAGACATTATCAAATATGCAGAAGAGCGGTTCATTACTATTATTCCGGAAATCGAACTACCGGGACACGGAATGGCTGCTATCGCTGCTTACCCGGAATTGTCCTGCACCGGAGAACAATTAACCCCACGTATTATATGGGGAGTAGAAGATGTGGTTTTCTGTGCAGGGAAAGAAGAGACATTCAGTTTTCTGGAAGATGTACTTATAGAAGTAATGGAACTGTTTCCGGGTGAATATATTCATCTGGGAGGTGATGAATGTCCCAAAGACAGCTGGAAAGTGTGTCCTCTTTGCCAGGCCCGTATCCGTCAGGAAGGTCTGAAAGGAGATAAAGAACATTCTGCTGAAGAAAGGCTACAAAGCTACTTCGTGCAGCGGATGGAAAAATTTGTAACTGCCCACGGCAAAAAGATGATCGGCTGGGACGAAATCCTCGAAGGAGGTCTTGCTCCCACCGCTACGGTCATGTCCTGGCGGGGTGAAGCCGGAGGTATCGCGGCAGCAAATATGGATCATGATGTAATCATGACTCCCTGGAGCCATCTGTATTTAGACCATTACCAGGGCGACTCCAAAATAGAACCGGTATCCATTGGTGGGGATCTGCCACTGGAAAAAACCTACAGCTATAATCCCACTCCGGACACATTGGTGAAAGCCGGAAAGGCGCACTATGTATTAGGAGCACAGGGAAATACATGGTCGGAATATATGTACACAGAAGATATACGTGAATACCGTATCTATCCGCGTATCATCGCGTTGGCGGAATTGACCTGGACAGAACCGGAAAACAAAGATTACAAAGACTTTGAACGACGGATTGAAAATGCGTATGTACGTCTGGATGCTTATGATGTAAACTATCATATTCCACAGCCGGAACAACCGGGTAGTTCCTGTGACTTTGTCGCATTTACCGACAAAGTAATGCTGGAATTCAAAACCACCCGTCCCATCAAAATGGTGTATACCACAGATGGATCCGAACCTACAGCAGAATCTGTTTATTATACCGGCCCGATAGAATACACCGAATCCGGTACTCTCAGAATCCGTTCCGTACTTCCTTCCGGTAAAATGAGCCCGACACGTGTGATTACAATAGAAAAACAATCATTCGCTCCGCCGGTAGATGTAGAAAAAGTAACTCCCGGACTAAACATGTCAGTTACCTATGGGTATTTCCTCCGTACGAGTGATATTCCGGAGCAGGCAGTGTGGAAGAACACTGTGATTAAGGAGCTACGCGAACTGACCAGTGTAGAGAAAAGCAGTGAGTCCATGCGGGGTGTAAAACAATATGCTGCTATAGGTACCGGATATATACACATTCCGGAAGATGGCGTTTATTATTTTTCATCTGAGAATGAAGAAGTCTGGATAGACGGTAAACTTTTGATCGACAACGGTGGAGAAGTCAAACGCTTCTCACGCAAGGACCGGTCCGTAGCTTTATCCGCAGGCTGGCATGAATTAAAAGTGGTATTCCTCGGACATATTATCGGCGGATGGCCTTCCAACTGGAATAACGGAGGCATCTATATCCGGAAAGCAGAGGCAGAAAAATTCACTGCCGTTACTCCGGATATGCTGGCACGGTAAGCCCCCTCAACTCCCCCGGAAGGGGGAGCTTCTTTCTTTTTTCCCTATTGATGAAGTAAGTGGAGCCTATTTTTAAAGAATTTTCTACCTTTTTGAAGAATAATTCCCCTACCCTCTATACTTTATTTTATAATTTTGAGCTATAATTC
>JAJQES010000313.1 GCA_021201565.1 Tannerellaceae bacterium | reverse complement strand
GATCTAAATTTTACCAGAGTAAAACTTTATTATTGAAAAAAATTCCCATACATTTAGAACCTGAATGAATAACTAACTAATTGTAAAATGAGAAAGAATTTATTTTTTTTATTGCCCTTTTTTGTGATTATAGGAATGACCGGATGTGATAAAAAGGAAGAAGACCCTATTATTTATGATCTTGAGTTTCATAATAAAGAGTTTCATGGAGAACTGGGACGTACATTCTCCATTTCTATTTACGGAGGAAATAAAGATTATACCATTACACCTACTCATCCGGATATGTTAACTTATAAACTGGATATTGAAACCGGTTTAGGAGTAATTGAGATTACTCCTTTAAAAAAAGGAAGCACTACTATACAGGTAAAAGATAATGTAACATCTCAGGAAGAGACTTTAAAGATAAATATCACAGATAAATATATATACTTATATATGTCTTATGTAGACCCTGAAAAAAAACCTCAGATAGAAGTAAACAGTGATGACCCTGGTGTAAAGGAACGTATTATAGAGAAGATGAAAGAGGAACTCACGGATGAAGCTTATACGTTAGCATTAATAAATAATGAAAGAAAAACTTTTTACCGTCTGGACAGCAAGTCTGAGTCAGAATATAAAGAGTCCGGATATTATAGTTTGGAAAAAGATGAAGAAGAGCGTTATTTCCTTATACTTACTACACCGATAGACTGTGGTGTGGACAAAAAAGAAATATATGAATTTGATACATCCCGGGATTTTCCCGGTTACATATTACTCACTAATTATTTTGAAATTGATTGGACTACCCGGGCAAATTTGAATCCTCCTCCTGCTATGTATCTAAAAAGAGATATAACCGAGGAATTGAAAGAAGAATTTCCGGAACTGGAATCTGCTCGTTGGTTAATGGAAGCTCAGGTCTCTATTGCAGGTAAAATGCCACTGGAGTGGTTTGATTAAACCGATACGTTTGTTAGAAAGTCTATAAAAAAAGAAAAGGCTGTCTCCCGACAACCAATCTCCATTGTTAACCTTAAATCTAATACCATGAAAAACACATTGCAAATATAACGGATTTTTATGTTGTAGAGCATATAATACGCAACAAAATGGATCTCCTTAACCAAGTTTAACAAAAACATGCTCTAAAACATATTTTTGAAACACATTTGCAATATTCAAAATAGGTTCAGCCCTCTTTTTCAACTCTGTTTTTTTTATCTTTGTACCTTTCAAATGAACGTCTATAATACAAAACACTCTATAAAACAATACAAATTATATGGCAGACGATAAGAAAATTATCTTTTCAATGGTAGGAGTCAGCAAGACGTTTCCTCCACAAAAACAGGTACTTAAAAACATCTACTTATCCTTTTTCTATGGAGCCAAAATCGGAATCATCGGATTGAATGGCTCCGGTAAATCGACCTTATTAAAGATTATTGCCGGTATTGAAAAAGAATATCAGGGAGAGGTGGTCTTCTCACCCGGATATTCCGTAGGATATCTTGAACAGGACCCTCAGCTCGAAGCGGGGAAAACTGTAAAAGAGATCGTACAGGAAGGAGTGCAGGACATCGTTGATACTCTCCGGGAATATGAAGAGGTAAACGAGCGTTTCGGTGATCCGGAAGTACTGGAAGATCCTGATAAAATGGATGCCTTGATCAACCGTCAGGCAGAATTGCAGGATAAAATTGACGCGACTGATGCCTGGAATCTGGATAGCCGCCTGGAACGGGCTATGGATGCATTACGCTGTCCTCCAGAAGACCAGGTAGTAGATACCCTTTCCGGAGGAGAACGCCGCCGGGTCGCCCTCTGCCGTCTGTTGCTGCAACAGCCCGATGTCCTGTTGCTGGATGAGCCAACCAACCACCTTGATGCGGAATCTATCGACTGGCTCGAACAACATCTCCAGCAATATGCCGGGACAGTGATCTGTATCACCCACGACCGTTACTTCCTCGACCATGTGGCAGGCTGGATTCTGGAGCTCGACCGAGGCGAAGGTATTCCCTGGAAAGGAAACTATTCTTCCTGGCTGGACCAGAAAACAAAGAAGATGGCACAGGAAGAAAAGCAGGCCAGTAAACGGCGCAAAACACTTGAACGTGAGCTGGAATGGATTAACATGGCACCCAAAGCCAGACACGCTAAAGGAAAAGCCCGTCTGAACTCCTATGAAAAACTATTAAACGAAGACCAGAAAGAGCGGGAAGCGAAACTGGAACTCTTTATCCCTAATGGTCCACGTCTGGGAAATAAAGTAATCGAAGCGCAAAAAATCGCTAAAGCATTTGGTGACAAGCTCCTGTTTGACAATCTTGACTTTATGCTACCCCCTAACGGGATTGTTGGAGTGATCGGGCCAAATGGTGCAGGGAAAACGACTCTGTTCAAACTGATCATGGGTATGGAACAGGCAGACCAGGGAACTTTTGAAGTAGGCGAAACCGTTGTATTAGGATATGCCGACCAGACACATAAAGACATTGATCCGACTAAGACCGTTTACCAAGTAGTGAGCGGCGGACAGGAATTTATCCGGGTGGGAGGAAAAGAGATCAATTCACGGGCCTACCTTTCCCGTTTCAACTTTGCCGGAGCCGACCAGGAAAAACTGTGTAGCGTACTTTCCGGAGGAGAAAGAAACCGTCTGCATCTCGCCCTGACCCTCAAAGCAGAAGCAAATGTATTACTTCTGGATGAGCCGACCAATGATATCGATGTCAACACCTTACGGGCATTGGAAGAAGGTCTGGAAAACTTCGCCGGCTGTGCTGTAGTGATCTCGCACGACCGGTGGTTCCTCGACCGTATCTGTACACACATCCTCTCTTTTGAAGGTAATTCCGAAGTCGTATTCTACGAAGGAACCTATTCTGAATATGAAGAATACAAACGGAAACAAAACGGATACGAAGAACCCAAACGTGTCCGGTACCGGAAACTAATTGAATAAAAGTAGTTAGTAGTTAGTAGAACGTTCCCTTAGCTCACTTAGTAGAAATACAAAAAAGAAAACGAGCAAAGTGAGTGTTCTACTAACTACCAACTACCAACTACTTAATAAAAATAATTATCATGAAAAAGTATCTATCCCTTTGTGTATTGATCTGTATGTGTTTTACCGGATCCGTATACGCACAAAAAACAATTAAGTTATTCAACGGAAAAGACCTGTCCAACTGGAACTTTGTGGTAGACAAAAATTCAGTTCCTGCCGACCAGGTATATTCAGTAAAAGACGGGGTGATCCATATCACCGGCCAGCCGTTTGGTTATATGTATACCAAAGAAAAATATGACAACTATAAGTTGCATGTTGAATGGCGTTGGGCAGAAGGGGAATCTAACAGCGGAATCTTCCTGCTGATCGAAGACCCCAAAAACCCGTTTCCCAATGGTATCGAATGTCAGTTACAGGCAGGAAATGCCGGTGATTTTGTTTGCCTGGGTGGTTCTGACCTGGCCGAATTTACACAACGTCCCGGCGAAGAGCGTCCCGCTTTCCCGGTCGTAAAGAAAGCCAATTCTTCCAGTGAAAAGCCGGCCGGCGAATGGAATGAAGCCAATATCTGGGTAAAAAACGGAGTCATTACCGTTTATATCAACGGTGTATATCAAAACACCGGTACCAATAAAGTAAAAACAGGCTATATCGGACTACAAAGCGAAGGAAAAGCTATACAATTCCGCAACGTAACCGTAACTCCCTGGTAAAAGACCGTAAGAAAAAGTCGCGGTTTTGCTATTGCCGGATTTCACTTATCCGGTATTGAAAATCCAGACATCTTTATAGAATATAGGATGTTCACCCGGGTGGAGCAGGTGTTCCACC
>JAJQES010000379.1 GCA_021201565.1 Tannerellaceae bacterium | reverse complement strand
GTACCCAAAAGTCTGCCGGGGTATAGAAGTGTTTGTTCAGGTTTTCTACTTTTATTATTTCCATGATATTATACTCTTATTATGTAAACGGGGTCAATACGGGCAGCTTTTCGTGCCGGAATATATCCCGAAAAGAAAGCGGTAAGTATGCCGAATGTTAATCCCAATAGGTAGAACATTTTGTTAAAGCTGATAGGCAGGTGATTGATTGATGAGAACAGTTCGCTCTCATACGGAATGAGGGATATTGCATAAGAAATCAGAAAGCCGGACAGCAGTCCGAGCAGGGAACCGGTTATGCCTATTACAAAGGATTGGATAAGGATAATTCCCTGTACATCTTTGTCGGAAAAGCCCATTGCTTTGAGTATGGCTATTTCTTTCATTTTTTCGTATATCATCATGTTGAGTATGTTGTATATACCGAATCCGGCGACCAGTAGCAGGCAAACGGCAACGCAGTAAACGACCATGTTTTGCATGGCTTCGTTCTCGAAAGCCAAGGCATTGTCTTTCATCCAGTCGGACGTGCTGCACCCGTATTTTACCCGGTATTCTTCTGACAGGGCAAAGGCTTCATCTTTATCGTGCAACTTGATTTTAATATCGGTTAGGAAAGAAGATGGAACGGATAGTATTTTTTGAACGGTTGGCATACTTGCATAGCACTGTTCTATATCTATTTCGGGGATACCTGTTTTGAATATGCCTACAACTGTCATTGTCAGATATTCTCCTTTTTGGGTGGTAACAGTTATTTTGTCGCCGGGACGTACATTAATTTTCTTTGCCAGCCCCGATGCCATTACCAAACTGTTAGGGGTAATATTCAGGTCGGTAAAACTCCCTTCCGTCAGTTTGGGAGTCAGATTGAGCAGGATATTTTCATCTTCGTAATGGATTCCGGTAATCTGCCCGTTAAAGTGGGATAGTCCTACTTCATAAAAGACTTGTGCTTTTACAGAACCTGACACCGCCGAAATGCGATTGTCTTTTCGTATCTCCTGAATAACCTGGAAGCCATCTTTTATATTTGGTAATACTGCTTTAGGTTTGACATGGTAGGTATAGTTTTGTGTATGAGGGCTGACTTTATCCAAAATAGTGTACTGTGCAATTTCCGGCTCGTTATATAGGCGTACATGAGGGGTTTGTTCCAGTGTTATATCCTGTATGTATCCGTTCAGCCCTTTTACGTATGCAAGTAGAAAGATGAATACGGTAACACCGAAGATAACGCCTGCTGTTGCGATTACGGATTGTTTTGCCCGTGTTTTCATTTGTGAGAAGGCGACAAATGAAGTCAATTGTATGTTTTTAAATATTTTCATTGTGCAGCGGGTTTAAGGATAATATCTCCGGCAACGATACCTGTTTTAATTTCGATCAGGTTGTTTATTCTTATACCGGTTTTGACCGCAACAGCTTTGTTTGCTGTTGGTAACAATACGCTATCTTTTTTTAACAAATAATCAAAAGGAATCATCAAAGACTTTGATTGCTCACGGATAATGATGGCGGCTTCAACGGAGGATTGGGGGTAAAAGAAAATGGAATCGTTGATAATAGCTTCTACTTTAAAATATCTTGACTCTTTCCGCATAACCGGGTCAATTTTAAAAACAGTAGCTTTAAACTGCCGGTCGGGATAGGTGTTCGATTCAAAATATACTTTTTGTCCCGTTGTGATTTTGCTAATATCCCGTTCGTCGATAGATAGTTCGAGTTTAAAAGTATTCTCTACTCCAACCATCAAGATAGGGGTGTAGCTGTCTGCGGTTTCCCCTTGCTCTTTGAGGATAGAGTAAACCTTACCTGATATATTGCTTCTTATTACATTGTCATTATATTGCCCGGAAACTTCAGCCAGTTGTAGTTCACTTATCAGTATCTGGTCATTTAACCTTCTTAACGTAGAGGAATATTGCTGCTGTAACGCATTTACTTCTGCCAGGCTTTTTTCAGCCGTAAGGAGTTTATCCTCCACTTCCTGTGGTGATACGGCTTTAGTTGCGGCTAAAGTTTGATAGCGTTCCGCACTGACCTTATCCTGCCGGTATTGCTGCTGTGCAATATCTATTTTTGCCTGAATTTCGTTCAGTATAGCAGAATTTTCGTTTGCGTTTTCTTTGGCAATGGCTACTTGGCCGGACGCCAGCCGGATTTTTTTTGTTTCGTCTGTACTGCCCATCACTACCAATATGTCGCCTGCTGACACATACTCACCTTCCTTTACGAGTATTCGCAGGATTGGTGCTGTTTTGGGCGATTTCAGAAAGTAATATTGTGTGGGATAAACTTCGCCGGAAGCATATACCGCTTCATTTATGATATGTTCGCCAACAGTATGTGGCTCTCCGGTTTGCTTGCAGGAGTAAAAGAAAACCGCAAGTAGGAGGATTGAAATAATCTTTTTCATTTTGTTATCTGCTTTGTAAATAAATGACTTCAACATAGTGTTTCAAATAATTTGTTATTGCCTGATTGTACCTGTTCTGCTCGTCGATTAAATCCTGCTGGATTTGTTTGTGTTGGAGCATATCAATAATTCCGCTCTCTATTTTTTGAATGCTAAACCGTTCGTTCTCTTCCGCCAAATGCAATTTTTCTTCCTGTATCCGGAGTGTTTCCCAAGTGCTTTGTAGATTATTGGAATGTTGGAGGTATGCCCTCTGCTGGCTATCTTCATAGTATAGGAAGTCCTGCTTTGCCTGTGCAATCATTATTTTTCCCTTCTGCGATTGCCGGATAGTAGACATTGAGAAGAATGGGATGCTTAACCGCACACCAACGAATGAGGAAGTGTGCCATGCAGAGGATTGAGTAATGTACCGGTTTGTTTCTCCAAAACCGAGCTGGCCGTAGTTCCCTACGAGTTCCAATTTGGGGTAAAAGGCAGATAAGCGGGCTTTATAATCTTTTTCTGCTATATCTATTTTCAGCCTTTCGGCTTCATAATCCGGCAGCCGCCTACTTTCAAACATGGGTATTTCGGGGGTGGGTATTTCTGTGTTTTGTTGAATGGTTAATAGGGAATCCAAAGGGAATCCCATCCAAAATTTTAACTCTGCCAGACTGTTTTCTACTTTATAATCAGTCTGCAAAAATATTTCTTCCTGATTTTTCAAAAGGCTTAAAGACTGATTAAATGAAATCTGATCCAACAGACCTTCATTGAACTTTTTTTCAATTAATTCATGTACCTGCTTTTGACTATGGTATCTTTGCCGGGTAGTTGTCCGTTCTTTGGTGTATTGCTGAACGAGGTAAAACGATATGGATACATTTCTTGACAGCAGTTTCTCCATTGAAGCGTATTCGTGTCGCCTGGCTTGCTCTTTTAATGCTTCCAGTTTAATTCCTGTCCATACTTCGGCATTAATAAGGTTTAATTTTACATCTACTCCGTAGCTTCCCGCATGGGAGGTAGATGTCGGTACTGTGATAAATGTTCCGGGTGATTGTCCTACCAATTCGCCGGGCAGGGTTTGTACCGGTACTTTCCAATAATAATCCAGGTTGGCATTGGCGGATATTTCGGGAAGAAGTTTACCTTGAATGGATTTATGTTCTATTCTTTGTATATCCGCAGTGTATTGTTTGGATAATAGTTGTCTATTGTTTTCCAGCCCATACAATAAACATTGCTCCAGATTCCAGTCCTGTGCATGGCAATAAAGGGTCTGAATAATGGTTAAGAAAGTAATAACGTATTTCATTCGATTCGTTTATTATATTATTTTCAGAAGCAAAGAAATGCCGAAAAGACGGGGTGGCGAAAACTATTTGACGACTGGTAGTTTGCTTGTGATAACGGGTAGCAGAAATATGGAGTCTAACC
>JAJQES010000326.1 GCA_021201565.1 Tannerellaceae bacterium | reverse complement strand
CCTTTATAGAGAGTGGTTCAAAAAAGAATTGTATGTTTGTCTGAAGAATCTAAGAAAAAACATGTAAGAACACCCTGGATGCCCCATGTATAGCCTTTTCTCAACAAACATAGAAAAAACGGACGACCAGTTACTGACTTTACTCCAAAAAGGTAGTGATAAAATATGCGTCCCCCGTGGCGAACGTCTGTCAAAAGCCACATCCGTTACCCTGAAAAGTTCGACACTTCATTCTTCCTTGTCAAACTCGAAGGAGAAGAATAGCTTGGAAAATATATTATTCTTTTAATCACAATAAAACATGAAAACACAACCTGTACAGCGTCTCGAATCACTGGACATCCTGCGCGGATTTGATCTATTCTGCCTGGTGATGCTCGAGCCTTTTTTCGGACCGTTATCCAATGCGGTAGATACCCCCTGGTTTAACTCCTTTATGTGGAACTTCCGGCACATTGAATGGCAGGGATTCTCTCCCTGGGACCTGGTCATGCCCCTGTTCCTTTTTATGGCAGGCGTCTCCATGCCCTTTGCCCTCTCCCGTTACAAAAACTCACCGGACAAAGGGGCTCTCTTTAAGCGGATCCTCAAACGGGTGTTGTTACTCTGGATCTTCGGTATGATGTGCCAGGGAAACCTGTTAGCATTAGATCCCGGCCGGATCTACCTCTACTCCAATACCCTCCAGTCCATTGCCATCGGTTATCTGATCGCAGCCATTCTGTTCCTTACCTGCTCCATCCGGACCCAAATCGGGATCAGTATTGCCCTCCTTCTCATCTATTGGGGAGCCATGGAATTTATCACGGTAGGAAGTTACGGAGGAGGAAATTATACCCCTGACGGCAACCTGGCTGAATGGATAGACAGAGCCGTATTAGGCCGCTTCCGGGACGGGGCAACCGTTGTAAATGGTGAAGTCGTCTTCTCCAAATATTACCGGTACACCTGGATTCTCAGCAGCCTCAACTTTGGAGTAACTGTACTAACCGGACTCTTTGCCGGCCATATCCTCAAACAAAAAGAGAAAACGAACCGTTCCAAACTGCTCACATTAATAGGAGTTGGTGCAGGAATGGTAGTGCTGGGTTGGGCCTGGCATTTCCAGCTCCCGGTCATTAAAAAAATATGGACCAGCTCCATGGTGTTGGTGAGCAGTGGATACTGTTTTCTACTGATGGCCCTTTTCTTCTACTGGATCGATTACAAAGGTCACCGGAAATACCTTGGCTGGCTCAAAATATATGGGATGAATTCCATCCTCGCCTATATGCTGGCCCAGATCATTGATTTCAGTTGCATTGGTAACTCTCTGCTATATGGTTTGCAACCTCATCTGGGGAATTATTATCCGGTGCTGATCGCCCTGTCCAATGTAACCATTCTCTTCTTTATCCTACGGGAATGTTACAAACGAGGCATCTTCCTCCGGGTCTAATTCTCTTCCATTCATATCAAGAAGGCAGATTGCGCAATTCGTACAATCTGTCTTCCTGATCGCATTTCCTAAAGAAAAACTATTTTTTTCTTCCGCCAACTCATCCTTTTTCTGCCTTCAGCATTAACTATATACATCCAGAGACACCTGGGAAAACATGGCGACCCGCTACCTGCCCAATAACAATCCCAACTGGTACTACAAATACAAACCGGCCTTCGCCCTATTTGACCAAACCGGAAAAATAGTACACCTCTGGGTAGATAATGATGCTGAACCCTCCGGATGGTTTGCAGGAAAGAAATTTTCTTATATCTTTGCCATACAAACCCCTGATATTCCTGCCGGCGAATATACGTGGGCTATTGCCATTATAGACAAGACAAAAGAAAACACACCCGGCATCCATCTGGCAGTCCGGGATAAACCCTTATTAAATGGATGGATAATGGTTAATAAAGTATCTATACACACTTACTAAACACAAATACCAAATGAAACAAAACACGAATTTATTTATTGTATGCCTGCTTTTAATCCTGGCAGGTTGTGAAAAGAACGCTCCCACTCTCTCCGTATCCGTGCTACCGGAGCCACAGGAAATTGTTCAGAAAGACGGTACATTCAAAGCCGGAAAAAACTGGCAGATTGCCTATCCGGAAAGCCTGGCAACAGAAGCTGCCTTAGTGGAACAATGGTGGAATACTGATTATGCCATCCAGCTGACAAAAACAAAAAACGAAAAAAAGGCTACCCTTTCATTAGTGCTCGACAACTCTATCCTTCCGGAACAAGCCGAAGGTTATCTGCTGGATATTGATAAGAAAACCATTTCCATCCGGGCTTCCCGGCCCGTCGGCATCCTACACGGTATCCAAACCCTGCGCCAACTGATGCAGGAAGAAAACGGACAAATCTTTGCACCTACCTGTACCATTACAGACTACCCGGCATTTTCCTGGCGTGCATTTATGCTGGATGAGGCCCGCTATTTCAAAGGCAAAGAAGTGGTGTATGAATTATTGGATGAAATGTCACGGCTCAAAATGAATACCTTCCACTGGCATCTGACCAACGACCAGGGCTGGCGGATCGAAATCAAAAAATATCCGTTGCTGACCGAAGTGGGTGCCTGGCGGGATTCTTCCGAGATCCACCGTTCCCATAGCGGAATCTACGATGGAAAAGTACACGGTGGATTTTACATACAGGACGAAATCCGGGAAATAGTAAACTATGCGGCTGACCGTCACATCATGATCGTACCCGAAGTCAGTATGCCCGGCCACGCCACAGCCGCCATCGCCGCTTATCCCTGGTTAGGAGTATCCGGTAAAGAAGTAAAAGTTTCCCCGAAATTCGGAGTCCACTACGACGTGTTCGACGTAAGTTCTCCCCGTGTCATGGAATTCTTTGAAGACGTAATTGATGAAGTCATCGCCCTCTTCCCTGCTCCCGTATTCCATATCGGAGGCGACGAAGTGCGTTACAATCATTGGAACGATTCACCCAAAATTCAGGCCTATATGCGGAAGAACGGCCTGAAAACGCCACCCGAATTACAGGTATTCTTCACCAATCACATCTCCAACCTGTTAGACTCCAAAGGACGGATCATGATGGGATGGAATGAAATCACAGGAGATAAGTTACACGATTACCAGGAGAAAGAAAGTAAAGAAACTGCCTCCTCCGGCCAGACACTCAATCCAAACACCATTGTACATTTCTGGAAAGGAGATCCGAAGTTAATCCGTGAGGCACTGGACAAAGGCTACAACATTGTTAACTCCTATCATCAATCTACCTATCTGGATTATTCCTATCAAACTATTCCACTGGAAAAAGCCTATCATTTTAATCCCATTCCGGAAGACACACCGGCTGAGTTGCAGAAAAAAGTACTCGGACTGGGATGCCAGATGTGGGGAGAAATGATTCCAACTGTTGAAAGCATGAACAAAAAGATTTATCCCCGGATCGCAGCCTATGCTGAAACCGGCTGGACAGGAACAGATAAAAAAGACTACGACCGTTTCCTGCAGGCCCTCGAACCCATCCGGGAAAGATGGAGCCGGGAACTACCCGGTTTTGAAATGCCGTAAACAAAGAAAAAAGAATTTCTCCGGCAGATAAAAAACGGACTTCATCCTGTAAACATCCAAAGACAGGATGAAGTCCGTTTCGTGTAAACAGATAATTCCTGTATTTATTGTATTGTTTCTTCTCTTTCTCTTCAAAAATGTTTTTTTGTCGAAAACTTTGCCACTTTGCCACCTCATCACACCTAACCAATTTATTATAAACACATTAAATACACTCAAAAGGGTAGCAAAGTATGATGCAAAGTGATGCAAAGCCGGAACTTTGCTACCCAAATCCTATTTATCTCTCATTTGTATAAAATTTTCTTTTCATAAAGTATAGAAA
>JAJQES010000328.1 GCA_021201565.1 Tannerellaceae bacterium | reverse complement strand
CTACAGGACATTATTTTTTGAAATTTGAAACTAAGATATATAAATATAACTTATATTTGTTTCCTATAACCGTTAATTTTTTGATTATGCGCAACCTGATTCTTCTCACTACCCTTTTTCCGCTCCTCCTGCTCCTAAACAGTTGTAAGACCGGGACAGATGACAGCACGAACGATGAAATGGAAGTCAACCCGTATATACAGGGGTTTACTGCCGGCGAGATCTCACGGTTTGATCCTGTGTATATCCTGTTTAACGAAGACATTGATGAGAAAAAACAGAACGAAGAAGAGATCCGGAAACATATCAAAATCTCTCCCGAAGTAGCCGGCACCTTCTCTTTTGATAACTCCCATACCATTGTGTTCCGCCCCCGGGAGGGTCTGGCCAGGGAGACAACCTACAAAGTAACGGCCGACCTGTCCGGATGGTTTCCTGTAAATAAAAAAGACAGGGAGTTCAGCTTCCGCTTTTCCACTTATCCGCTCCGGGTACGGGCCCAACTGGAATCCATGAATATCAGTGAAGACCATCTCAACTCATACGACATCAACTTCTCCATCACCACGGTTGACCGGGAAGAAGAAAGCATAGTGGAATCCCTGGTCAGCTACTCGGAAACGGTGAATCAGGTCAACTGGCAGCACCTGCCGGACGGCAAACACCACCTGCTAACCCTGCGGAATATCCCAGCCAGCGAAGAGGGCCGCCGGGTATTGGACCTATCCGTCGCGAAGAATAAGCAGAACGTCCCAACTGAAAAACTGGTTTCCGTGTCTATTCCCTCCATCCAGGAATTCACTGTCTATGATGTCCAGTTGATTGTATCCGACCAGACGTACATCGAAGTGACTTTTACCCAACCGGTAGACAGCAAACAGAATATGGATGGGCTGGTATGGCTCGAAGAAGAGGGCCGTTCCGATAACCGTTCCAATCCCAATATATTACTGGAAACGGAGGGCAACAAAATTAAAGTGTTCCCTTCAGGAACCCTTAGCGGTACATACGATGTGTATGTAAGCAAAGAGATCAAAAGCAACCGGGGCAGGAAGCTGAATGAGAATGTCATCCGCCAGATCAGTGTCAGCAATGAATTGCCTGGCCTGGACTTTATCGGGAAAGGGGTGATCATCCCGGGTTCCGGTGAACTGATCATTCCATTTAAAGCCGTTTACCTGCGGGGAGTAGTAGTACGGGTAGTCCGGATTATGGAACACAATATTAATCAGTTCCTCCAGGTCAACCAACTGGACGGCAAAAGCCAGCTACGACGGGTCGGACGGCTGGTCAGCCGCCAGGTCATCTTTCTGGATGAAGAAGGAAAAGACCTGAGCCACTGGAATACGTATGCCGTCGACCTGCGGAAACTGATAGACCCGGAACCCGGAGCCATCTACCGGGTGGAACTCTCCTTTGACCGGGACCTGTCCGCCTATCCATGTAATGAGGAAGAAAGAGTAACAAAAACGAAAGAACAGTTACTGGCTGAAAATGAGATCGCTTTCAAACAGGAAGTATCCCGTTACGACGAAACAAATCAATATTATTACTATTGGGATTACGATTACGACTACGATTATGATAGTGACAATACGGATCCTTGTTCCGGCAGTTATTATAGCAACCGCTATGTGGCACGCAATGTACTGGCGACTGACCTGGGGATTATCGCCAAGCGCAACGAAAACAACGAAATGCTGGTACTGGTACGTAACATTGTGACCACGGAACCCGAACGGGGTGTTACCGTGACTATCCACAATTACCAGGGCGAAGTCATCGGATCCGGTGTCACCCTTGCAAACGGGCAGATATATATCCCGATGAAAGGAGGAAAGCCTTTCTATATTATGGCGGTATCCGGCAGGCAACGCTCTTATCTCCGGGTAGATGACGGAGCGGCGCTCTCTCTAAGTAGTTTTGATGTAGCCGGCGAAGTGATCCAGAAAGGGATCAAAGGGTTTATCTACGGAGACCGGGGTGTCTGGCGTCCGGGTGATACCCTCTACCTCAGCTTCATGTTGAACGACCGCAACAACACCTTACCGGCCAACCACCCGGTTGTTATGGAACTTTACAATCCCAACGGACAACTCTATCTTAAGAAGACCCTGACCAAAGGGGAGATGGGTACGTACGCCTTTGAAATGCCGACCGATCCCGACGCGCCCACCGGTGCATGGAATGTACAGGTACATGTCGGAGGGGTGACCTTCCATAAACGGCTGCGGATAGAAACGATCAAACCCAACCGGTTAAAGATCAACCTTACGCATGATCAAAAAGTCTTGTTGCGCAAATATACCCTTAAAAGTGATATGCATGTGGAATGGCTGACGGGAGCCGTTGCCAAAAACCTGAAATATGAGATTGAAGGGACTTTTACCCCTGTCACCACCCAGTTTAACGGATACCCGAACTTTATCTTTGATGACCGTACCAAAACCTTCAACACAGAAGAAGCGAAATTCGCCAAAGGAACAGTGGATGAGAAAGGAAATGCCAAAATTGAATCTTCCTTCTCAGTCGGTTCCAAAGCACCGGGTATGTTAAACCTGTCGCTTTTCACACGGGTCTATGAAGAATCCGGTGATTTCAGTATAGATGGTGACCAGTTACTCTACTCCCCATACAATGTATATGCAGGGATTCGTTCCCCGCAAACCACGATGGACCATCTGGATACAGGCAAAGAGTACACATTCGATATAGCTTCTGTCACGTATGAAGGGAAACCTTCGCCCGACCGTGAACTGGAAGTACAGATCTATAAAGTGTCCTGGTACTGGTGGTGGAACTCCAACAACAATACCCTGGCCAATTATATCTCAGAAAGTCACCGCAAACCCGTCCGGACCTCCACTGTGAAAACCGGGACAAACGGGCAGACAAACCTGAAACTAACATTCAACCAGGATGAATGGGGTACCTATTATATTATGGTAAAAGACAAACTGAGTGGCCATACGACCGGAGTCATGAGTTACTTTGACTGGCCGGGCTGGGCCGGACGACGGGACACCGAGCGCGGCTCTAATGCCAATATCCTCAGTTTCAATACAGATAAAAAGAACTATAATGTAGGGGAAAAGATCCGGTTAACCATCCCTTCCGCAGCCGGAAGCCGTGCTGTAGTGAGTGTGGAAAACGGCAGCCGGGTCGTTTCGGTAACCGACCATAACGGGCAGGCAGGTGAAACCGTAATCGAATTGCCCGCCACGGAAGAGATGATGCCAAACGCCTTCCTGCATGTGACCCTGCTACAACCCCATGCCAATACACAAAATGATGCGCCTATCCGCATGTATGGGGTCATGCCTGTTGAAGTCACTTCACCGGAAAGCCATCTGCGCCCGGAGATCCGGACCGCGGATGAAATCCGGCCGGAAGAGAAATATGAGGTGACCGTATCTGAGAAAGACGGCCGGGAAATGTCTTATACCCTGGCCATTGTAGATGAAGGGTTACTGGACCTGACACGCTTCCGGACACCCGATCCCTGGCAGTTCTTCAATGCCCGTGAAGCATTGGGCATTACGACCTGGGATCTTTACAACTATATTGTAGGAGCCTACGGCGGACGTATCGAACAGGTATTCAGTATCGGAGGAGATGATGCCCTGGGTAGTGGCAGGAAAGCCGTGGTCAACCGTTTCAAACCGGTCGTGGAATTTGCAGGCCCCTTCTACCTGAAAAAAGGGGAAAAGAAACGCCACACGTTTACCATGCCCAACTACAACGGGCGGGTACGGGTAATGGTCGTGGCCGGTGATGGCGCAGCGTATGGCCATACGGAAAAGAGTGTCATGGTTCGTAAACCGCTGATGTTGCTGGGTACTCTTCCCCGTATCATCGGTACCAGTGAG
>JAJQES010000087.1 GCA_021201565.1 Tannerellaceae bacterium | reverse complement strand
TAATTTTACATGTTATCAGTTGTGAATTACATACGAGATCATTTATCAGAAACAATATGATGTCCGCAATTTCCATAAAAAGATGAATTCGCTGGAGTATATTGTTCCGACCGGTGAAATGGAACAGGGAGTAGCTCACCGTTCCGCCCGTTATTATAAATTTGATAAGGTCAGATATAATAAGATGCGTTCACGAATTGATTCAAATGAATAACTAAAAAACAAAAAGCCCCACCCGGCCTCCCTCAAAGGGAGGTTAGGTGGGGCCTTTTAAAAATAGAAATAGTATGTATCTGTTAGGATGTGATATAGGAAGCTCATCAGTAAAGGCTTCAATTGTTGATAGTGAGACCGGTCGCAGAATCGGGACGGATTTTTATCCCCGTGAAGAGGCTCCCATGTATGCGCCCCGTCCGGGATGGGCAGAACAAAATCCGGAGGATTGGTGGGATTACCTGAAAATAGCCATCCGGGGAGCCATAGTTAATTCGGGAGTAGATCCCAAAGAAATTGCCGCTATCGGAATTTCATACCAGATGCATGGATTGGTAGTCATAGATAAAAAACAACGGGTGTTACGTCCCTCTATTATCTGGTGTGACAGCCGGGCGGTAATGTATGGTGAGCAGGCGTTTCATTCTATTGGGGACAAAAGATGTTTATCCCACCTGTTGAATTCTCCTGGTAACTTTACCGCTGCTAAACTGGCCTGGATCAAAGAATATGAACCGGCGGTCTATGAATCGATAGATAAGATCCTGTTGCCGGGCGACTATATTGCTATGCGAATGACCGGAGAAGCGGTAACTACTGTTCCCGGCCTGTCCGAAGGTATCTTCTGGGATTTTATAGAAAACAGGGTATCGGATGATATTATGAACTATTTTGGCTTTGACCCTTCTGTGATTCCGGAGATCCGGCCCACTTTTGGGTTACAGGGGGAATTGCTTCAATCGGTAGCGCTGGAATTAGGGATGCGGAAAGGGACTCCGGTTACATACCGGGCAGGTGACCAGGCAAACAATGCATTGTCCCTGAATGTACTGAACCCGGGAGAGATTGCTGCCACAGCCGGTACTTCCGGAGTGGTGTACGGGATCAATGATAAAGCCAATTATGACCAGTTGTCCCGGGTGAATTCCTTTGCCCATGTGAATCATACGCCTCTGGTAAATAGATTGGGGGTGTTGCTGTGTATCAATGGAGTCGGTATCCTGAACTCCTGGGTTAAAAAGAATGTAGCTCCCCTCGGGATTACCTATAATGAGATGAATGAAAAAGCCCAGCAGGTACCGATTGGTTCTGAAGGATTATCTGTCATTCCATTTGGTAACGGGGCGGAACGTATTCTGGAAAATAAAGAAATTGCCTGTTCTATCCAGGGACTCAATTTCAACATTCACAACAAAAACCATATCATCCGGGCTGCCCAGGAAGGGATCGTTTTTTCTTTCAAATATGGAATGGATATTATGAATCAGATGGGGCTGGACATTCAGGTGATCCGTGCCGGAAAAACCAATATGTTCCTGAGTCCGGTCTTTACCGAAGCACTGGCCGGAGTTACCGGAACAGTGATCGAATTGTATGATACCACCGGGTCAGCCGGAGCAGCCAAAGGAGCTGGGATAGGAGCCGGTATCTATGCCTCCTCCGAAGAAGCCTTTGGTTCCCTGCGAAAAATCGAAGAAATAGAACCGGACGGAATAAAAGCAAATGAATACTGTGGTGCGTTCGATCTGTGGAAAGAACGACTGGATGAGATTGTTAAATAAGTTAGTAGTTGGTAGTTAGTAGTACACTCACTTTGTTCGTTTAGTAGCAAATTGCTTTGCTTGTTTTTTATTTCTACTAAGTGAGCG
Source organism: Tannerellaceae bacterium (assembly GCA_021201565.1). GTDB lineage: Bacteria > Bacteroidota > Bacteroidia > Bacteroidales > Tannerellaceae > UBA4116. Next base: position 2,012 of record JAJQES010000087.1, on the reverse strand, counting down.
TAGCGAACGTACTGCCAACTACTAACTACCAACTACTCTAAAAGAATAATAATATGAACTACTTCAAAGGTACAAAAGAGTTTTTTCCGGGGATTGGAAAGATTGAGTTTGAAGGCCGTGATTCAAAGAATCCGCTGGCGTTTCATTGGTATGACGAAAACCGTATGGTAATGGGAAAATCCCTGAAAGACCATCTGCGTTTTTCTATGGCCTATTGGCATACCCTCTGTGCAGAAGGAGCAGACCCGTTTGGGGGTGGTACCAAAACATTTCCCTGGAATGATTCGGCGGACCCAATTATTCGCGCCAAATATAAAATGGAGGCGGCTTTTGAGTTTCTGACCAAATGCAGTATTCCTTATTATTGTTTCCATGATGTGGATTTGGTGGATGAAGGCCCCTCTCTGCTGGTGTTTGAAGCCCGCTTACAGACCATGGTGGAGTATGCCAAAGAGCTACAACAGGAAACCGGCAGGAAACTCCTGTGGGGTACAGCCAATGTTTTTGGACATAAACGCTATATGAACGGAGCAGCTACCAATCCGGATTTTCAGGCTGTCGCGTATGCCGGTACACAAATTAAAAATGCCATTGACGCAACGATTGAACTGGGGGGTGAAAATTATGTATTCTGGGGTGGCCGTGAAGGCTATATGAGTCTACTGAATACAGATATGAAACGGGAAAAAGAACATTTGGCCCGTATGCTGACTATGGCCCGTGATTATGCCCGCAAAAATGGGTTTACCGGTACTTTTCTGATTGAGCCCAAGCCCATGGAACCTACCAAACACCAATACGATGTGGATGCGGAAACGGTGATCGGGTTCCTGCGTCACTATGGATTGGATAAAGATTTTGCCCTGAATATAGAAGTCAATCACGCTACGTTGGCCGGACATACCTTTGAACATGAATTACAGGTAGCAGCCGATGCCGGTATGCTGGCCAGTATTGATGCCAACCGGGGAGATTATCAGAATGGCTGGGATACCGACCAGTTCCCGATAGACCTGTATGAGTTAACCCAGGCGTGGCTGGTCATCCTGGAAGCCGGAGGATTAACTACGGGAGGAACCAATTTTGATGCTAAGACCCGCCGGAACTCCACGGACCCGGAAGATATCTTTATTGCTCATATCGCAGGAATGGACGCTTTTGCCCGTGCCCTGATTACAGCAGCGGATATACTGGAAAACTCACCTTACCGGGCCATGCGTGCCGGACGCTATGCCAGTTTTGACGGAGGTGACGGGAAAGCGTTTGAAGAGGGGAAACTGACACTGGAAGATTTACGTACCATTGCCTTACAGTACGGTGAACCCAAACAAACCAGCGGTAAACAGGAACTCTATGAAATGATCATTAATCAGTATCTCTGATAAAAATAATTTAAAAAGTCTGTCTCTGCTCCCCGCGAAGGCGGGGACCGCATGAAAGCAGGTGTTATCATTCTTTTATATGGTGACTCAAGCCAGTTCTAATGCGATCCCCGCCTTCGCGGGGAACAGGTTGCGACTCTATTTATCTTTTTGATGCTATTTTATTGCCGGGAAACTTACTTTTTTCGCTGGTTGGTTTCTCCGGATGATCTTTTGCGGACTATCCTTTTGCCGGCAAAAGGCGGAATTCTCTTTCTCACATTCCGGCCTCTTCACTATCAAAGTTTACTTTCTACTATCCAAATGTTGGTTTCTATACATAAAATGCTGACAAAGTGAAAAACCTAAACTCCGTGAGAATCGATTATTTGAAAGGCTCCTGCCACTCTCCCCGGAAAACAGACAGAAATTCCCCTTTTAGGGGATGTTGAGAGGGCTTTTAGAAGTCAGTGGATGGTTTGTTTTAAAACATCCATTAAAAAGACAATCCATTCAATTAGCTTTTATATATTTGTGTAAGTAATCCCTCCAAAAATTTTAACGTATGGAAAAAATATGAAAACGTTTAGCCCAGCCCTTCAATAAGGCTGAGCCGTTCCAGGGAGAAAGTCGTGTCGTGCTGTTGGACAT
>JAJQES010000200.1 GCA_021201565.1 Tannerellaceae bacterium | reverse complement strand
GGGATATATCTTCTCTTATTCAATATACATATTTACCACAAAGGTTAGACAAAAAGTCTGATAATAATGACTTCAACTCTCAACAGAAAATTTATCAAAAAGGACTTTATTCCAATACGAGCAGTTACATAACAATCAATCATTATCCTTCCATCTGGCGTATTCAAATAAATATAGAAACAACAGCTGACGGATTGGAAACCGACCTAAATAAAATATCTTTACAGGATAGCATTTATAATAATCTAAAGACTAATGCTATAACAGCAAAAATAACCCCATCGTATAGTTACAACGATCCTGGACAACTCTTTAAACTTAACATATCTCTACCTACCTCTTATCAGTATTTACATGTTCAGGATAAACAATTTCAAAGACAAAACCAGTACTCATATCTATATATAAGTCCTAATACCCGCATAAATTATCGTTTGTCTCCTCTATGGGAGACAGCTCTATCATACCGGTGGAACCATACAAGAGGAGACATCCGGGATTATTTAAACGGATATTTATTAACAGGCTATCGTAATTTAATCCGGAAAAATGGTATACAAAGAGAGTCCAGGAACCATTCGCTTTCATTCAGAATAAACTTCAGGAATCCAATCCGGGGAATCTTCTTCTATACAAACCTCGTTTATATGAACAGAAAAAATAATTTATTATCCAGTCAGGAATTCTCTACAAATATCATTACCACATCCGGTAATATCGAACAAATGAATCAGCAAAACACCTGGTTGATAACCGGATATTTTGCTAAATATTTGCACGCTATCCGAACCAATATAGCCATGAATATTCAGTATAATATAGCTACAGCACAAAAAGAACAACAACATGAATATACTCATCAATCTGAAAACTATACATTTAATCCATCTTTAAATACAGAGATCAGTAAACACATATCTTTGAACTATAGTGGTAAGCTCATTAGAAATGCATTAAAAATCGGAAATAAACAATCTTATAATACAAAGACTATTACACATCAATTTATGCAGGAATTATCTGCCTATTTATTTCCTTCTTCTAAAACAGAAATAAAAGTAAAAGGAGAATATATTTATAATGAAATATCTTCATCTGCCTCTTCCGGATTATTTTTCATAGACTTCGGAATGAGTTACAAACTCAAACAAATCGAAATGAACTTCACTCTTAATAATCTCTTAAATCAGAAAGAGTATAGTTATACAGTCTACAATGGATTAGATACTTACTATTATCACTATCGTTTAAGAGAAAGAAGTTTCCTTACCACTATCATTTTCAGTTATTAATTTTTATAGTTTCAGTTCTATCTATTGTTTATTTCACACTTAATAGGCATCTTTGCGGTGTAGAAACCATGAATATCAAAAAAACACCGTATGAAGATCAACAAATTATGGATGCTCCTCGCTTGTTTAGCCGGGTTCACTTCCTTTTCCACAGCACAGCAGGTATCAGTAAAAAGTCCGGACGGGGCATTAGATGTAATCTCCGGCCTGAATGGTGATACTCCTTATTACTCTGTTACATACAATGGTAAGGTATTAATTGAAAACTCCCCGTTGGGATTGAAAACCTCTATCGGCGATTTTTCAACAAAGCTGAAGTTCCTTTCTGAGAGCAGACAAACCGTAGAGGATTCCTATACCCTTGACAGGGCGAAGGTTAGCAAAGTAGATTATAAAGCGGAAGAACTGACATGTGTCTATGAAAATGCCGCAAATGATACGCTAAAGATCATCTTCCGGGTTAGTAACAACGACCTCGCTTTTTCGTATGCTGTCCATCCCAAAGGGAAGAAAACAAACTGTCTCGTATACGGGGAAAATACCGGATTTAAGTTGCCGGCTTATGCCACGACTTTTATCACACAGCAATCTCCTCCAATGGAAGGATGGGAAAAGACAAAGCCCAGTTACGAAGAAGAATATACCAACGATGAACCGGTAGGTAACCCTTCTCCTAACGGAGTTGGCTATACATTCCCGGCACTATTTCGTATAGGAACCGATGGTTGGGTGCTTATCTCAGAAACAGGGGTAGATAGCAAATATGTAGGTTCCCGTCTGGGCGAAGGGTCAAAAGAGGGATTGTATATGCTGGAATTCCCACAGGAAGGAGAAAACAATTCCATCGGTGCCACGTATGCAGCGATGGCATTGCCTCTGCAAACACCGTGGCGCACCATTACCGTGGGCGAAACCCTCAAACCGATTGTCGAAACAACTGTTCCTTACGATGTGGTAAAACCATTATACGAACCTTCCCAGGTGTACAAAATGGGACGGGCTACCTGGAGCTGGATCGTATGGCAGGATAACAGCATTAATTATGAGGACCAGATCAAATTCGTAGACCTGGCAGCGGCCCTTAACTTCGAATATGTATTGGTGGATAACTGGTGGGATGCCACTATCGGCCGGGACAGAATCGTAGATCTGGTAAATTATGCCAAAACAAAAAATATTGGCATTCTCCTGTGGTATAACTCCAACGGTTATTGGAACGATGCACCGCAAACCCCTCAGGATCGTATGGATAGTGCCCCGGCACGCAAAAAAGAGATGGCATGGCTCCAAAGCATTGGCGTAAAAGGTTTGAAGGTTGACTTCTTCGGAGGTGACAAACAGGAAACTATGAAATTGTATGAAGATATTCTCTCGGATGCCAATGAATACGGATTGGCCATCACTTTCCACGGCTGTACCCTGCCACGGGGTTGGGAACGGATGTATCCGAACTTCGTAACCTCAGAAGCAGTACTCGCTTCCGAAAATCTGGTATTCAGACAGGATGCCTGTGACAAATATCCGTTTTGGGCAACCATCTATCCGTATACCCGTAACGCGGTAGCCGCCATGGACTTTGCTCCGGTATTCCTGAACAGCCGCCTCAGCCGCACACAGGAGAACGGCACCATCCGCCGCACCACCGATGCCTTTGAACTGGCAACCGCCGTTCTGTTCGTATCGCCGGTTCAGCATTTCGGGGTAACACCTAACAACCTCGACGAACAACCGGACTATGTACTGGACTTCCTGCGCAAGGTGCCTGCGGTATGGGATGAGACCGTCTTTATTGACGGCTATCTGGGTAAAGACTGCGTGATAGCGCGGCGCAGCGGAGACACCTGGTATGTGGTAGCCGTCAATGGTGAATACACAGATAAAAAAATGAAAGTAGCTCTACCAATGTTACAAGGCAAAGAGATCACCCTGCTTTATGACGAAAAAGACGGCAAAGCCGGATTGAAAAAAGTAAAAACCGACAAAAAAGGAATGATCGAACTAAAACTCTCGGCTGCCGGCGGGGCTGTATTATTTGCAAAGTAAGTAAGAAAATATCCAACACGGAGACACAGATGGTACATTCCAGTTTACCGGAAGACACAGAGATTTTTCAATTATAAAAAGATCATCCTTGTTTCCCGGCTTTCGCGCATAGCTGTTAAGTTCTCCGTATTGAGTCCTGGAAGGACGACTCATGTTAGCCCAGTACGAAGTGCTGGGGTTCAAGATATTATCAACCCGTGAGTCCTGAAGGGACGACTGAAAAAAGTTTACATTATAAAAGTATTTATTAAACCGTGCCTTCAGCACTCAACATCTTTTAAATCACTCTACCCCAGCACTTCGTACTGGGCTAACATGAGTCGTCCCTCCGGGACTTACAGAGAACTTAACAACCCTGCGGCTTGACCGGGGACCGCATTAAAACAGGCTTATTCAACATATATATTGTAACTAAGGTCTGCTCCTATGCGGTCCCCAATCAAGTTGGGAACAAATAAGTGTTTATAATTAAAAATCTCCGTGTTGGAATTATTAATATAATTATTATCTTAGCAGCCACAAGAAAAGACAATAAGCTTTTGTTAATCTT
>JAJQES010000058.1 GCA_021201565.1 Tannerellaceae bacterium | reverse complement strand
AACGGGCAGCTTTGGAAGGACGTAGGGTAGTATATACAATTTTATTAATGAAGTGTGGAATGCGAAATCGTTTAACCGTGAAGTCAAGTCCTTCAACGTGAAATCTTTTGATCAGATTCCTGCCTTTATAAACCAGCTCCCCTGTTTTGTCAAAATCATTGAGGATTTCTTTGAATGCAGATTCGTATTGCCGGAAAGACGGATGTATAATGAATTTCATAATGTAAATGTCTGATTAATTTTCCGGACAATAAAATCCGGAGATAATTGGTTCATGCAGGCCCAATCTTTCCGGTAGCAGGGTTTATCTCCAAAAGCAGAACAAGGCCGGCAGGGCAACTCTAAGCCCAGGGCATCCTCCGGTTGCTGGTTAAAACCATAGAATCCGGCAAAAGGATGGGTGGCTCCCCAGATAGAAATTACCCGGGTGTTTACTAAAGAAGCAAAGTGCATATTCGCCGAGTCCATACAGACCATAAGATCTAACCGGCTGATCAAAGAAAGTTCCTTGTCCAGTGAATACTTCCCCGCGACACTGGTCACATGGGTATATGCTGAAGCCCATTGATCTAATAAAACAGCCTCATCTCCTTTGCCACCAAACAGGAAGAGTTCTGTATTTCCTTGTCCGGAAAGAATGGAAATTACTTTTTCCATTTTCTCCGGAGGATAAATCTTTCCCCGGTGACGGGCAAAAGGAGCAATTCCGATCCGTATATTCTTTTCACCTGTCAGAAGATCTGGCTCTGAGAGATCAGCCGTCTTCTCTTTAAATACAGATGTAAAATTTATATGGAATCTGAAGCCGGCTCTACGAAATACATCACCATAACGGTCAGTCATTTGCCGCAAAGGATGTAAATTCTTATTATGTTGCTTTGTAAGCTCTTTTCTTTCCTTTCTGCCTTTGTCTATCACATACACTTTCTTCCCTTTCAGTTTCATAAAGAAACGGATGATTCTTGTGCGTGGAACATCATGCAGGTCAAGGACGGTGTCAAAATCTGTTTTGGATAGTTTATTGGCAAACCGGACCACTCCTGCAAACCTTTTCTCTGTCGTTTTAATATTAATTCCCCTCACTTGTACATTTGAAGGATGATTCATAAACAAAGGTATCAGCGATGTCTGGGTTAATACCGTGAAGGAATCTTCCGGATTAGCTCTGGCAACGGAATAGATTACCGGAATGGTCATGGCCACATCCCCAATAGCTGAGAGTCGTATAATAAGAACGTTCGACATTATTTCTTCCCGTACAGAACCGGGTTTAAAGAAGGATCGTTATACATTTTCATTTGTTTGTAAACTTTCATGTATTTTCTGCCGGCCTCAATATCCGCTAATAGTTGATCCAGCGCAGTTGACAGATCTGTACGCTGTTCCAGCAGGATATTCAGCTTATTCCGGCAGGCCGAAATATGTGCTTCCTCTACATCCGTACGTATAATTTCCTGCTGCATGTGGTAAATCTTAAGGATAAGGATAGAAAGACGGTCTACTGCCCAGGCCGGACTTTCTGTATTGATTGTCGCATTTTCGGCAACTGTAATCTCTTTATATTGTTCCAGAAAATAACTATCTATCATTTCAACCAGGTCTGTCCGGTTCTGGTTTGAAACATCAATTCTTCTTTTGATTGCTACGGCTTCTACCGGATCAATGGCTGGATTCCGGATAATATCTTCCAGATGCCACTGTACGGCATCAATCCAGTTTTTCAGGTATAAAATATTCTCAATCGTTTGTTCCGGATACGGATTCTTCATTTTGGCATCTACGTTATCCAGGATATGATAATCCTCAGTTGCCTGCCCGAATATGGAAATAGCTTTTTCGCAGAAATTCATATTGTATCGTTTGTTTTAGTGTTTGATATATCTACAAATATATATTTTTTCTTTATAACTACCTCTATTTACTTTTCCGTTATAAAGATTTAAGTAGAATTTGTAAATATCACCCTTTCAAAAGATATCCTTTTTTGCTTAACGAAGCAATAGACACTGTGGGGTCGTTGGCCAATGCTTTACGTAAATAACTGATCTGGACATTCAATGCCAGTGAATTGGCGTATGAAGCACTTCCCCAGATAGCCGTCAGAATAAGATCCCTGTCAACCGTCAGGTTCAGATTCCTGGCCAGGATACGTAGGATTTCTGCCTGCCGCGAAGTAATAAGGGTTTTATTATTTCCGGTCCGGATCTCGTTGATGCTGTAATTGAATACGGTATTACCAAATGTATAACATTCCTGCTCGATTTCTTCTGTTTCAAATAATTCAAAACGTTCCTGAATACGCGCAATCAATTCTTCAGGATAGAATGGTTTCGCGATGTAATCATTTCCTTTCAGACTGAATCCCTTTAAACGGTCATTTTTATCAGAACGGTCAGACAGGAAGAAGAGGAGTACCTGTTTATCTGTTTCCCGGATTTTTTCAGCTACTTCAAAGCCGTTTAGCCCCGGCATGTTAATATCTAACAATACCAGGTCCGGTTTTATAACAGGAAATTGTTCCAGCGCCATTGTGCCGTTCCCTGTATAAGTCACTTCATACCCTTCTTTTTCCAGGAATTTCTTTAAAACAAGGGAATATTTAAGATCATCGTCTGCAAATAATATTTTTAATCTTCTGCTCATTGTGGTATTTCAATTGTAACAGTCGTCCCTTTTCCCGGCAAACTATCGATTTTAACTTCTCCATGATGCGCTTCTGTAATTAATTTTACATAACTGAGCCCAAGCCCAAGTCCGGGAATGTCCTTTCCGGGATGATTTTCTCCCCGGTAAAATTTATAGAACACTTTTTCCCGGTCTGAAGGGAGAATGCCAATTCCGTTATCTGCCACGGATAGCCGCATTCCATGGGGTAGAATGCATCCCCGTATAGCAATATTGACTATTTCACCGGAATATTTAATCGCATTCTCTATTAAATTACTGATGATATTGGCAAAATGTACCGGATCTGCGGAAACGGTTTTTCCTCCATCTACGGCAATATCAAATTCTACCTTTTTATTCCCAGGAATGTGTGTCAGACGTACGACTTTATGAATAGTCTGTTCCATATCAAGTGTCTCTGTTTTTATATGGGAAACACCGGCATCAGCCCGGATCATATCTTTTAGTTTTTCAAGATAAGCAGAAAGGTTATCCAGCTCGAACATAGAATCTTCAATCACCTGTTCACTGGCCTCTTCATCACTTCTCATCTCTTTATCCTGTAAAAAAGAAACAAACATTTTCAAGGTTTGTACCGGACGTTTTAGTTCATGGACCATTGTATTGACAAATCCTTTTTGATAGTCACTCAATTGTTTTTGCTTTAATATGGTTTTTATCTGGTAAATCAAACAGGCAGAGAATACAAAAAGCAATAAAAGAGTAACAAAAAACTGAATGCTCATCTGCTCTAATAGCCCTGGAATCGGAACTTTGGCTGTAATAAGGATCGCTTTCCGTTCGAGAGGGCTGTATGGATAATAAACTTCAATAGCAGGCATCCATAAAGATCCGGTCTGTCGCCAGGAACTATGCCAGGTGAATTCATCAGTAACCAATGTGGTATCAGAAACGGGAAAAGTTAAGAAAGAGATATCAAGATCCGGCAGTGGAAGATGTTGTATAAAGTAGGCTTTAAATGAAGCAGTGTCCGGAGGCGTAAGAATATTGGTAACCAGTTTTTGTAAATTCTCGTACAAAATATCATCTGGTACATTTTGTTGGAGATGTATAGTAATTGGCGGAACACCTTCCGGAAGATTGAAATTCACCACTTTGTCTTTTGTCGCTTGTATGATACTATCCGCATTAAAAGATGAGTTCGTTTGTATCTGCATACTGGTACTTATCTTTTTATCCTGGCGCCGGCTTTTGTTCTCTTCTTCACCGGTTTCTATGATCTGTCTGTAAAGTTCTTCCGAATAGTTTACAGCCGTATATTTGTACTGGTTCCATAACCAGTATCCCTGAATACCAATTACAGTAAAGGCTGTGATTAGTGATAATATCCAGACTATTTTAATCTGTTTTTCCATTTTCTCTCCTGTTTTTATACAAAAGTAATGATCCCGGCAGATATTTGGAGGTTATTCTTTCCCAATTTTTCCTGGCGTAATATTTCAGTAATATTTTTTTATGTCGGGCTTCTTATACACCCTTTACATTTGTGGCAGAATCATTAAAATCATGGAGTTATGAAAAGAGATATTTTTATATGGGTGTTTTTAGCAGTATCGGTTTTTTATTCATTCTCGCAGTTGAATATCCGGGTATTGGATCTATCTGAAGTACTAAAAAAAGAACCTATTGATCAGACACAATTTACTGTGCAGTATGAAATGAGTTGGATTTCTAATAAAGAGAAACCCGATAGACGGACCACGGAAACTATGATGTTGAAAGTCGGACAAAAAAGTTCCCAGTTTTATAGTTATGCCAAATTTTTAACCGATTCTATTCTGGAAGCGGATAAAGCAGCCGGGGCTCCTCAGGAGGTAATGATGGAGCATCTGAACCAGTTTACAGGACAGGCAAATTATGAAATCTATAAAAATTATCCCGCCGGCAAAGTGACTACTATCGATCAGGTTTCTATCTCTAAATTAAAATGTGAAGAGAAAAACGATATGCCGGTCTGGGAGATAGGGGAAGATACACAGACGATTCTCTCCTATTCTGCCCGCAAAGCGACTTGTCATTTTAAAGGGAGAGACTATGAAGCCTGGTATACCGAAGAAATTCCACGTAGTGAAGGGCCCTGGAAATTGCAGGGTTTACCCGGACTTATTTTAAAGGCACAGGATATACATGAAGAATATATTTTTACCTGTACAGGAATAGAGAAAATGCAACGGGAGGATTTTATTATGTATGGTGATAAAAATTGTGAACCGGTATCCCGTAAAGAGTATGATAAAGTGTATGAGCGTTTTATGGCTGACCCTATCGGATACCTGAAGCAAATGGCGCCGAATGTGAATGTGACTATTCATAACCAGAATGGAGAAGCGGCTACTCCCAGAAACATCCCTTATAACCCAATCGAATTGAATTGATATGAAAGTGCATATTCTATATTTGTCTGGCTTTGTAATTTGGGCTCTGATGGGATTGTCCGGCAACCTGAGAGCCCAGGAACCGGTCTCAGGAAAAGTAATACAAGCGGATACAAAAGAACCGGTAGAATATGCAACTATTCAACTTTTTCATGGTGAATCCACACGTATGGTGAATTATACGTTAACGGATGCGCAGGGAAATTTCTCATTATCCCCTGGTACGTATGTGGATTCACTAACCATTGGGGTCTCTTTACTGGGCTTCCGGAAAATAAAAGTGCCGGTCCGGCCCGGACTATTTTTACCGGTTGAACTGGAGGCGGAGTATTTTGATCTCAGGGAAGTAGAGATCCGGCCCGGCCGGGTATGGGGAAGACAGGATACGGTTAATTATGATGTCACTCAGTTTCTTTCAGCACAGGACCAGCATATAAAAGATGTGATCAAAAAACTCCCTGGAGTAGATGTAGATGAACTGGGACGCATTTCTTACAATGGAAAAGAGATCAGCCATTTTTATGTGGAAGGAATGGACCTGATGGGAGGAAGGTATAACCAAATCAGTGAAAATTTACGGGCGGAATCAGTAGATAAAATACAAATCCTGGAAAATCATCAGCCGATTCGTGTATTGACTGATAAAATAAAAACAGAAGATGTGGCTATCAACCTGAAACTGAAACCTGAATTTAAAGACCGCTGGATGGCGACTGTTTCTGCCGGGGGAGGTTTTTCTCCTTTCCTCTGGATGACAGAGAATAACGCGATGCAACTGAGTCGTAAAAGCCAGTCTGCCTATATATATAAAGGGAATAATACGGGAAAGGATATAACAACAGAGCACTATCTGTTCAGGAATGTCTCTTTGCTTCGTATTCCGGACCCTACGCTGAGTCCTTTTATCCCTCTGCCCTCCTTCTCTTCTACACTGAAAGAAAAACGATGGTTGTTTAATGATGCCCATTCCCTTTCTGCAAACCGGCTGTACCGGTTAAATGAGGATACGCGTCTGAGGATAAATGCTAACTATTTGCATGATACCCGTAAACAGGACCGGGGAGAAGAAACGCTTTATTATACACCGGAACAGAATTCTTATATACGGGAAGAGAGTGCCACGAATGTCCGGACGGATAAAGGAGAACTTACATTTCATTTGGAAAATAACAAAGCGGACTATTATTTGACAAACCAATTGGATGTGTCCGGAAGCTGGAACCATGCGAATAGTTTTTTCTATAATCAGGAAGATATTTCTCAACAGGTCAGGCAGGAAGAGAGGAAAGTCCGGAATTATTTTCAGATGATCCAGCCCCATGAAACTTATATGGTGGAATACCGTTCTTTAGCAGGCTACTATTATTTGCCTTCTGTTTTGGAAGTGAATGAGCAGAAAAAAAGATTTCCCCTTAAACAGTTCTATACAGATAATTCAGTTTCTTTTATTAAGAAAAAAAATAGCTGGAGCCGTCAATATACCGGTGGGTTTACCGGTGAAGCGACCAATCTGAAAGATGGGTATGGAATCTATTTTACACCACAACATCAGGTAAATACCTCCCGGTGGACAGCTACCATACGGCTGCCGCTACATTGGAAAACATATACCCATGCTGATTTTTCACGGGTTTCCCTGAATCCGTCTGTCTCCTTCTCTTACAAATACAATTACAGATGGCTCTTTGCCGGATATGCCGGTTATTCGGAATCGTATGGAGATATCACCGGTTTTTATGAAGAAGCTTATTATACCGGTTACCGTCATATCCGTTTAAATGAAGGAGCCCTTCCTGTCTATAAGCAACAATTTTATAGCTTGCGGGCGGAGTATAAAAATACCATCCGGGAACTGTTTTTCTCAATAAATCCTACTTATAGCAGGACGCATCAGAATCTGATCCATGAACAGCGATTGGAAGGAGAGGTTGTCTGGTCTGTATATCAACCTCTAAAGAATGTCATGGAGAATTATACTTTAAATACCATTTTTTCAAAAGGATTTTATGACTGGCGTTTGAATACCTCTTTATCATACAGGATGGGGAGGACAAAGGGAGAACAATTGAATGAAGGGCTCCGTCTTTCCTATCGGCAGGACTATATTCAACTGGAACCTAAACTAACCTGGTATCCGGCAAAGTATTGGAATGCGACTTATGAAAGTGCTGTTTCCGGTTACCGGTCAAAATTCGGAGAAGTAGCCACGCTGGATCCGCTATGGAATGTTGTTCAGAAAATAGCAGTAAGTTATGAATTATATCCTTTTACCCTGCAGGTAGAAGGAGACCATTATTATAACCAGATTACCCGTGGCCAATCTGTCCATGCGTTGTTCGCAGACCTGATGGTTCGCTGGAAATCCGGTAAATGGCAAGTGGAGATAAGGGGCGATAATCTGTTCAATAAAAAGCAGTATGGTTATACTCAATACGGTACACATCAGGTATATACCTCCTGGGCGTATATACGTCCCCGTGAAATAACAGCCGCTGTCCGTTATCGTTTCTAATAACCTCTTTCCTTCCGGACAGGCAGCAGTCTACCTGTAGATAGGCATAACCCTGACGCAAGCCCCGGGGTTAATTCCGTAACCCCCGGCCTTACGGCCGTAACCCCCGGGGTTAATCCGAAGTGATGCCTATCTTTGAAGAGACCGGTGCCTGTCCGTGAAGAGAATGATGCAGACTTATAAAGAGAGAGCACGTTTTTGAATTGACTTTGCACTTAGTCTGACAAATATTCCTTACCTTTGACCCTGACAATCAAGGGGTGCCGTTTAGGGCTGAGATTATACCCTTATTACCTGATGCGGATTATGCCGACGTAGGGATGATTAATCGATCTCTCCTTTGAAAAAGGTTTCCCCTGATTGTATTTTGTAATCTTTCATTAAATTAAATGCGTATGACTATTTATCTGAATGATAAGAGTTATGAAGTAGAAGCAGGTATCTCTTTGGCCGGCTTTTTGCAAAAGCTGGATATTCAACAGGAAGGAATTGCGATCGCAATCAATTACAGCGTGATTCCTAAATCCAAATGGGAAGAGACAATTCTCTGCGATAATCAGGAATTGATGTTGATCCATGCGGTTTCAGGAGGTTGAGCGGCATGCGGTTGATTGTGATTACTCCTGAAACAGACTTGCCTGGTGAAACCGGGATACTCGGACAGCTTTTTGACGCAGGGCTGGAGCATCTTCATATCCGTAAACCTCAGTATACAAAGCAGCAAATGGAACAGTATCTTTCAGAAATTGATCCTGTGTGGTATAGGCGTGTAGTTCTGCATGATCGCTTTGATACGGGTTTCCGGAAAGGGATCAGGCGGTTTCACTTAAATAGCCGGAATCCGTTTCCTCCGGCTGAAAGAGAGATTTTAGTAAGCCGTTCCTGTCATTCGTTGCAGGAAATCACTCTGTATATAAACCAGCCGTATGACTATCTGTTTCTTAGTCCGGTATTTGATAGTATCTCAAAGAAAGGATATACCGCCGGATTTTCTGAGGATTTGCTTCAACAGGCCTTTTCAACAGGAGTTTTAAACAATAAAATAGTAGCTTTGGGAGGGATCACGGTGGAACGTATCCCACAGATTCGTTTATGGGGATTCGGGGGAGTCGCGGTATTGGGTGCTCTCTGGAATTCTTTATCACCTGTTGCCAGATTTAAAGAGTTGAAACATATTTGTGAAGTAAAGGATATATGAATGGATTATTGTTTATAAGTCATTCCACTCCCTCTTATAGTACGGTTGATTCGATACAGGTCGCCTTACAGGGAGGTTGCAGGCAAATCCAGTTGCGAATGAAAGAGGCAAAGCCGGAAGAGATTTTGCCGGAAGGCAGAATCGTGAAAGAGTTGTGTGACCGGTATGGGGCAGCTCTTTATATTGATGATTATCCTTTTATCTGTAAAGAATTACAGGCAACAGGGGTTCATTTGGGAAAACAGGATATGTCTCCTGGAGAGGCAAGGAGGCTCTTAGGTGACTCTTATATAATAGGGGGAACAGCTAATACCTTTGAAGATGTTTGCCGTTTATATGCAGAAGGAGTTGATTATATTGGCCTGGGACCTTTCCGGTATACCACAACAAAGAAAAATCTGAGTCCGGTGTTGGGACTGGACGGATACCGGACTATTTTAAGACAATGCCGGGAAAGAGATTGGGCGTTACCTATAGTTGCCATCGGAGGAATCACCCGTGAGGATATTCCGGCTCTTATGGAGTCCGGCATCAGTGGAATTGCCCTTTCTTCTACTATTCTTCAGGCAGAAGATCCGGTGGCAGAGACGGCTTTTTTAGTGGAACAAATAAAAAAATATACGATATGAAAAAATTGCTTATTGCCGGAAGAGAGTTCTCTTCCCGTCTGTTTCTTGGAACAGGTAAGTTTAGCTCAAACCAGCAAATGGAAGCTTCTATTATTGCATCGGGAACAGAAATGGTTACTGTGGCCATGAAACGGTTGGATCCGGAAAACAGAGAGGATGATATGCTATGCCATATCCGTAAACCACATATTCAGTTATTACCTAATACCTCCGGGGTGCGGAATGCTAAAGAAGCGGTTTTTGCTGCTCAGTTGGCCCGGGAAGCGTTTGAAACGAACTGGTTGAAACTGGAAATTCATCCCGATCCACGTTATTTATTGCCTGATCCGGTCCAGACATTAAAGGCAACAGAGGAATTGGTGAAACTGGGTTTTGTTGTATTGCCTTATATACAGGCTGATCCGGTTCTATGTAAACTCCTGGAAGAGGCCGGAGCAGCGACTGTGATGCCTTTAGGAGCTCCTATTGGAACCAATAAAGGATTAAAAACAAGGGATTTGCTGGAAATCATTATAGAGCAAAGCTCTGTCCCGGTGGTAGTAGATGCGGGCATTGGGGCCCCTTCACATGCCGCAGAGGCGATGGAATTGGGAGCGGATGCGGTGTTGGTAAATACGGCCATTGCAGTAGCAGGGGATCCGGTACAAATGGCAAAGGCTTTTTCAATGGCTGTAGAGGCCGGCCGGATGGCTTTTGAAGCACGTTTAGCTAAACAACGGTATATAGCAGAGACGAGTAGTCCACTGACCTCTTTCCTGAATGATTAAAAGTATAGATACGAATGAATGATTTTATTGATATAATAAACAATTACAAATGGAGTGATTTGCAGGATACCATTTATTCAAAAAAAGCTCCGGATGTAGAAGCTGCTTTACATACGGTGAAACCGGATATAGAGGATTTTATGGCCCTTATTTCGCCCGCCGCTTTAGCTTACCTGGAACCAATGGCACAGTTGAGCCGGCATTATACGCAACAACGGTTTGGGAAAACAATTCAGTTCTATGTTCCTTTGTATCTGACCAATTCCTGTATCAATCATTGTATTTATTGCGGATTCAATCATACCAATGAACTTCGTAGAATCATCCTGACGGATGACCAAATACGCCGTGAAATACAGGGTATCAAAGAAATAGGTGATTTCCGGCATATCCTGTTGGTGACCGGTGAAAATCCCCGGGATGCCGGAGTCGATTATATCGAACATGCGATCCGATTGGTAAAGGATCATTTTTCTTCGATCTCTATTGAGGTACAACCTTTGAAAGAAGCTGATTACCGGCGCCTCGGCGAAGCCGGACTGAATGCTGTTTATTGTTACCAGGAAACTTACCATAAAGAGCGGTATAAATTGTATCATCCTAAAGGTATGAAATCGAAATTTGACTGGCGTTTGGATACGTTTGACCGTATGGGAAAAGCCGGAATACATAAAATGGGATTGGGGGTATTGATCGGGCTGGAAGACTGGCGAACAGATACGGCCTTGATGGCGATTCATTTACGTTATCTTCAAAAAAGATATTGGCAAACCCGTTATTCCGTATCCTTTCCCCGTATGCGTCCTCATGAAGGGGAGCATTTTCAGCCGAATGTGGTAATGAAAGACAAGGAATTGGCTCAACTGATTTTTGCGTTCCGTATTTTTGACCATGATCTGGAGATTGCTCTTTCTACCCGGGAGAGTCAGGTTTTCCGGGATCATCTGACTACGTTAGGGGTCACTTCTTTGAGCGCGGGCTCAAAAACAGACCCGGGAGGATATGCTGTCTATAAAGCGGAATTGGAACAGTTCGTTGTAAACGATGACCGCTCTCCGGCGGAAGTGATGGAGGCAGTACACCGCCAGGGATATGAAGTGATATGGAAAGATTGGGATATGAGTTTACAGTAATTATTGACAACACAAACAGGTACTGTTTTTCTCGGTTTTGAGATTGGTAAATTGCATCGTGCGGCCATTAAACACCAATAACCGGTTTGTTAAAAGAGTACCGGTTCCGGTAATGTATTTAATCACTTCCGTGGCCTGAATGCTTCCGGCTATTCCTGCGATAGAGCCTAATATACCTACCTCAGCAGAGGTAGGCATGGTACCTTTTGCCGGAGCTTCCCCGAAGATACACCGGTAACAGGCATTCCCGGGCAGATAGGTACTGACCTCTCCCTGCATACTTAATACCGCGCCATGCGAAAAGGGAGTCCCCGTCCGGACACAGGTGTCATTGATCAGGAATTTTGCATCGTAATTATCGCAACACTCTACCACAAAATCATAAGGACGTATGATCTCTTCCGCATTTTCAGCAGTCAGCCTGTATTCATAGCCTTGTATAATAAGTTCCGGATAGAGAGCTTTTAGTTTTTCGGTAGCAGAAACAACTTTGCTTCTTCCGAGGTCACAGGTTTGATGTAGAATTTGCCGTTGCAGATTGGTCATGTCTACCTGGTCATAATCCATGATGCCCAGATGTCCGATACCGGCAGCAGCCAGATAAAAAAGGACAGGTGAACCTAAGCCACCTGCCCCTATGATCAATACGTTCGCATTTTTTAATTTCTGTTGTCCGGCTTTTCCGATTCCTTCAATTAATATATTGCGGCTGAATCTGTCCATATAGTTTAATTCTTTGGATAGCCTACAGGGTTGTTGAGAATTAAAAATTGCTGGTCTGTCAGTTTAAATATTTTTTTCAGCGCTTCCGTATCCATGAAGGCACGTGGAACAGTTACCAGATCAGTCGCGGCACAAAATAGATTTATGTTTTGTGAAATGGTTCCGACATTTACCGCGGCCATGATTTTAGTATGCTCTGTAATTGTTCCTCCAAACCGGGACAAATCGGAAACCATGACTAATAAAACGGGAGCTTCTTTCGCAAAATCCTGACTGCCTGCAACAGCGGCCCGGTGGTCGCCGGTAGTTACCAGTACCAGGGAGTGATTCTTCCCGTCATATACATAAGTACCTTGTTGCATAACAACATAGAGGTCCACATCCTGTGTGTTTAATGCGGAGGGAGCTGTACGTCTGCCATCTTCCCTGTTAATACCCCAGGCAGCCCATAAAAGGTCTGAAAGGTCCTGGTCAGATAACATGCGGGAGTTGAAGTCACGGGTAGATTTCCGGACATTCATTGCTGCCATAACAGATTTTCCCCGTGTTTTATCCGGTTGCACCAATTTAATCGGATTTTGTGCTTCCATTTTTGCTGCAATCAGTAAAAGAAAGATCAAGCCTGTAATTAATCTCTGTTTCATAACTTTTATAATTAATAAATCTCTTTACAAAAATAGGACAAATGCGCATTCCGCAAACATCAAAATACATCTTTTATACATTCTTAAAAGAGTAATTCTATGATGTTTTCGTAATACAGTTATTTTTGTGGCATTTTAATTTAATACCGCATTTATAGAAAAACTATTATTTAATACGAATGTTCAATGAGAAAGAAACTTTATCTGTTATTATTGTCCCTGATGTGTATTACAGCTTCGTTCGCACAAACTCAGACAAATGGCCAGTATTCTGTTAAAGGCCAGGTGATTGACTCTTTAATGAATGAATCGGTTCCTTATGCCACTCTTAATATTGTATTGACAGCCAATCCCGGCCAATCTGTTAAAAGACTGGCCTGTGATATTGATGGAAAGTTTGAAACAAGCCTGACTGCTCCCGGGGAGTATACGATTCAGATGCATTCCGTTGGTAAACTTCCGGCTGAAAAAAACTTTGTTCTGTCAGAGAATAAAAAAAATATAGATTTAGGAAAATTATCGATGATGGAGGACCGCCAGCAATTGGGAGAGGTAACAGTAACAGCTCAAAAGCCATTGGTAAAAGTAGAGATTGATAAACTTACCTATAGTATGGAAGATGATCCGGAAGCTCAAACCAATAATACACTGGATATGCTACGGAAGGTGCCTATGGTAACGGTGGATGCGGAAGATAATATCCAGTTGAAAGGTACTTCCAACTATAAAATCTATCTGAACGGGAAGCCTTCTAATATGTTGTCCAGCTCGAATGCGTCAGATGTATTAAAAAGTATGCCGGCCAGTACCATTAAAAATATTGAAGTCATTACAGACCCGGGAGCTAAATATGATGCAGAGGGAGTTGGAGGGATTATTAATATCATAACCACTAAAAATACCCTGCAGGGATATACTGCGAATGTACGTGCTGGTGTAAGTGCTTTGGGAAGATATAATGGCGGAGGTAATTTTTCTACTAAGGTGGGTAAGTTTGGATTGACGGCTAATTATAATTATAATCATCATCGTAATCCCTGGAATGACTCGGAAAGTTATCAGGAAACTTATATGTATGGTGCGGATTCCCAGATCACTACACAAAATGGCCGGAGCAGGAATAAGGGCAGGCATCAATACGGCTCTTTGGAAGCGAGTTACGAGTTGGATACACTCAATCTGATCAGTGTCGGCGCTAATCTGTGGCGGGGCAATTTTGATAGTAAATCACAGTTGGGAGTAATGAGAACCCAGGGAGATGACCTGCTTTACAGATACAATCAATTTTCAAATTATAAGGGATCCTATGGTTCCATTGATATGAATGTGGATTATCAGCATTCTACCAGTAAAAAAGATGAATTGTTAACCTTCTCTTATCGTTTTAGTAACTCTCCTGACGACAGTGAAGGATTTACGGAGATAAGGGATGTGGAAGGGTTTTATCAGGCCTATCTGCAGAGTAACAATAATGATGCACATACGAATGAGCATACTGCCCAGGTAGACTATACTACTCCGCTGTCCCATAACCAGACACTTGAAGTCGGAGCAAAATATATTATGCGGCAAAGTGATAGTGATTCGGATATCCGGAAACTTGAAGATGGTCATACGGAATGGACTATTTCCCGGGGTGATGAAGGCGAATTCAAGCATACACAACATATTTATGGTGCCTATCTGGGTTATGCGGTTAAGATCAAGAAATTTGCGCTGAAAGCAGGCGTGAGAGCTGAAGGAACGAAACTGACGGCAGAGTATAAGAGAAAAAGTGAAATGAATTTTGATAATGACTTTTTTAATGTTGTACCGAATGTCACTTTATCTTACCAGTTAGGTATGGCACAACAGATGCGTATCGGGTATAATATGCGTATTCACCGTCCCGGTATATGGTATCTGAATCCGTATGTAAACGATACAGATCCACAGAATGTTTCGTATGGAAATCCTATGTTGGAGCCGGATAAAAGCCATGCCTTCAATTTCAATTATAGCTTTTTTACTATGAAATTTAATTTGAACGCAGGTTTGAATTACCGGTTTGTAAACAACTCTATTGAAAGATACACCTTTGTAAATGAGGATTATAATGGGCGAATGGAGTCAACATACGCGAATATAGGAAAACAACAACATGCAGGTTTTTTCTTGTATGCCCGTTGGGCTCCCATTCCCCTGCTCAGTATGTATGTAAATGGAGGAGTTAATTATATGCATCTCCGTTCAGAAAATACTTCAAACCAAGTGCTTGATGATGCATCTGTAAGTGGTTTCAATGGATCACTGTCCCCAGGAATGGAGTTTAATCTGCCTAAGGATTTTCGTATCAATTTAAATGGAGGTTTTTTTACTCCGTGGATTCGTTTACAGTCAAAAGGATCTATTCAGCATTATCATGGTATAGCACTGAATAAGAGTTTTATGGATAAAAAACTTACCGTTGGACTCTCCTGCAACAGTCCTTTCATAAAAAATATGAAGTACACAAATACAATTGATAATGAATTCTTCTATAATTACAGTAAAGGATATTACCGGGCACAGGATGTCCGGCTGACTATCTCTTATCGCTTTGGTACCTTAAAAGATTCGATCAAGAAAGCGAGACGGGGTATTAGCAATGATGATATTCAGGCCGGTGAAGGAGGGGCCGGCGGTGGCGGTGGCCAGGGCATGTAATTAAAAGTCTTAAAATAGCGTATCTGGACAAACAGGTACGCTATTTTAGATTATTTGTGCCGTTATTTGTTACATTTCTCATTATTTTTGAACGTTGAAACTAATCGTGGAATATAATATGAAGAACACACTTCTCTGTCTGCTGTTATTGCTTAACAGCCTCTCTATGTTTGCTACGCGCAAAGAAATTTTAATCAACGACAATTGGAGTTTCCGTTTCTGGCACCAGGTGCAACGGAATAGTGAAGAACGGGTAAATTTACCCCATACCTGGAATGCACAGGATGCTTTATCCGGGAAGCAGGATTATTTTCGTGGTATTGGGAATTATGAAAAAACTCTTTTCATTCAGCCTGAATGGGAAGGAAAACGTCTTTATCTGAAATTTGAAGGTGTATTCTCAATTGCAAATGTATTTATAGACCAGGTGCACGTAGGTGAACACCGGGGTGGTTATGGTGCATTTGTCTTTGAAATTACCGATTATGTAAAATACAATGCAGACAATAAAGTTCTGGTAAAAGTGAATAATGCGCCCCAACAGGATATTATGCCATTGGTAGGAGATTTCAACTTTTATGGGGGAATCTACCGGGATGTAAATCTGATCATCACAGAACCCACTCATATTTCTCTCACCGATTATGCTTCTCCGGGTGTGTATCTGATCCAGGAAAATGTCACAAAAGAAAAAGCAGACGTCAAGACCAAAGTCGTTTTGTCGAATGCCCGGGAAACTACTCAGGAAGCGGAACTCCGGGTAACTGTCCGGAATGGCCTGAAAACAGTAGCAGAACAAACAAAAATAATTTCCATAGGAGCTACTGAAGATAGGGTAACTACTATTGATTTTTCTATTGAGAAACCACGTTTATGGAATGGACGGAAAGATCCGTTTATGTACCAGACGGAGGTGGTGTTATTACAAAATGGAATAGAAGTGGACCGTGTAATCCAGCCATTGGGATTACGGTATTACCATATTGATGAAAATGAAGGATTCTTTTTGAATGGTGAATATCTTAAATTACAGGGGGTATGCCGTCATCAGGACCGGGTAGAACGCGGAAGCGCTTTATACAAAGAACACCATGAGGAAGATGCCGCCATCATGGTAGAAATGGGAACCAATGCGGTCCGGTTAGCACATTATCCGCAGGCTCCTTATTTTTATGATCTGATGGACCGGTATGGACTGGTAGTGTGGGCCGAGATCCCGTTGATTGGTCCGGGGGGATACCAGGACAGGGGATATATTAATCAACCCTCCTTCCGGGCAAATGGGAAAGAGCAGTTAAAAGAATTGATCCGGCAACATTATAATCATCCTTCTATCTGTTTCTGGGGATTATATAATGAATTGAAAACAATAGGAGATAATCCGATTGATTATATTGAGGAACTCAATACACTGGCCCATCAGGAAGATCCGACCCGTCCTACGACCGCAGCCAGTTTCCTTTCTTACAAAGATCCACTGAATGGAGTAACTGATATCATTGCCTGGAACCAATATTTCGGTTGGTATGGAGGTGCTCCTTCAGATATGGGCAAATGGGCCGATCGTGTTCATCAGGATTTCCCGCATTTCAAAATCGGGATCAGTGAATATGGGGCAGGTGCCAGCATTTATCATCAACAGGATTCTATTAAACCGGGAGAGGCTTCCGGCTGGTGGCATCCGGAAAACTATCAGACCTTCTATCACATGGGTAACTGGGAAGCAATAGCAGAACGTCCGTTTATCTGGGGCTCTTTTATCTGGAATCTGTTTGATTTTGGTGCAGCTCACCGTACCGAAGGAGACCGGCCCGGTATTAATGATAAGGGCTTAGTTACTTTCGACCGGAAAGTAAAAAAAGATGCTTTCTACTATTATAAAGCTAATTGGAATAAAGAAGACACATTTGCTTATATTGCCAGCCGTCGCCACCGCGACCGTATACAACCTGTTACGGATATTATGGTATTTTCCAATTTACCGGAAGTGGAACTGTTTGTGAACGGCGTTAGCCAGGGAAAACAGAAACCGGACCGGTATGCGACGTTTGCCTGGCAGGGATGTAGATTGAAAGAGGGTATGAACCAGATAGAAGTCCGGGGAACAGGAAAGGACAGTAAGATACTTTTAGACCGGGTGGAGTGGAGTGTAAAGTGATTTGAATCACTCTCAGGTAAAAAGGATATGTCCGTTTGGATATATCCTTTTTTGTTTATAAGTGATAAATAAGATCCTGTAAAGTATCCTATGCTTATCTGACGGAAAAAATAATTCTTTGTAATGGTTTGTGGGTTGATATTTAGAGTGTTATGGTTTTGTTTTGGTTGTTAAATTTTTGCTTTTGGACAATTTGTGCCCTAAAACAGGACGAATTTGGCATTTTGATTTGTTTTACTCCTTTTACATTTGTTGGCATATAATTGGTGTAAACAAACAGATTTATTAATCTTAAATGTGAATGTATGGAAACATAAAAAGAACGACAAAACACTTTAATGGTATACAAATAACACTTTGTTACCAACGTCAATCTAAGTTATTAAAGTATTAATTTATTTAGTCTAGTATTATGATGAAAGATTTTAATCAAATTAAAATTTCAAAAAGGCTACTTGCAGGAGTATTTTTACTCTTTACCTCAGTGGGGTGGGCAAGTGCAGATTCAAAAGTGAATGGATTTGATCCAAGAGAAAATGTTTTTGTTGATATGCCTCAGCAGGCAAAGAACACAATTACAGGAACTATTGTCGATCAAACCGGTGAGCCTATTATTGGGGCTAATGTAGTAGAAAAAGGAACATTGAATGGAACAATTACCAATTTTGATGGTGAGTTCTCCCTGGATGTTGCTTCTAATGCAGTATTGAAAATTACTTATATTGGGTTTAGAGAACTGGAAGTAAGTGTTGGAAATCAGAGAAATCTATCCATAACTCTTCAGGAAGATACACAAGCGCTCGATGAGGTAGTGGTTGTTGGCTATGGAACGCAGAAAAAAGTAAATCTATCCGGATCCGTTTCTTCTATTAATATGAGTGAACTGACGGAAAGCCGTCCTATTACAAACGTTTCGCATGCCCTGGCAGGAATGGCAGCAGGGGTTTCTGTCTCTACAGCCAGTAATCAACCGGGAAATGATGATGCTTCTATTCTGGTACGTGGACAGGGTACACTGAATACCTCTTCCCCATTGGTTATAGTAGATGGTGTCGAATCATCCATCAGTGCTGTTAATCCACAGGATATCGAATCAATGACTGTACTGAAAGATGCTGCTTCGGCCGCTATTTATGGTTCACGGGCTGCGAATGGGGTAATCCTGATCACAACTAAACAGGGAAAAGCCGGGACATTGAAAGTAGATTATAATGGATATGTTTCTTTTGGCTCTATCCGTAAAACCCTCACTCCGGTCTCTAATTATGCGGATTATATGGAGTTGGTAAATGAAGGCTATGCAAATTCTAATCTGGCACAGGTTTTTTCACAGGGAACGATTGATGCGTGGCGGAATGATGGTGGAAAAAATCCGCTGCTGTATCCGAATACTGACTGGATTGATGAAACATTCCGTAACTCTGTTTCCACCAATCATGTGGTAGCGATGAGCGGCGGTAGTGAGAAAATCCGTTTTTACAGTTCATTCGGTTATATGAATAACCCGGGAGTATTAGAAAATACCGGCTATGAAAGATTCAGTGGCCGTTTTAATATGGAAGCTGATGTGAAACCCTGGTTAAAGTTGGGAACTCAGGTAAATGGATATGTCGCAAATATGGACCCTGCCGCTAAATATAATGCTAATACAGAGACAGGTACTGTGGTTGATAATCTTTCACCTATGCATCTGCGACTACACCCGGGATGGTTTTCAGAGCTCCTGACGGACGCTATGGGGCCATGAATAACCTGGAAGATGATGCGCAGTCAGCAAATAATAATCCATTGTTAAGATTAAATAATGTAGATGGTAATTATCAGATCAATAATATAAGAGCACGTTTCACGGGTACCATTACTCCGATGGCTGGATTGTCTCTTACAGCTTCTTATTCGTATGAATTAACAGACACGCAACGGGAAAGAAAACCATTATTTCTGGAAGGATGGAATTTCCAGACAGAAACCGTTACTCATACTACCGGAGGTAAAACATCGATCTACAATTACAATGGAAAAACGATTCGTAATTTTGCCGATGTAGTAGCCCGTTATGACACCCGTTTAGTGAATGATCGTTTGGGGCTGAACGTAATGGTTGGAGCCAGCCAGGAACAATATCTGTCCAAGAACTTTAGCGCGACAAAATATGATTTATTGGATATTAATCTGGATGTAATTAACGGTGCGACCGGTGATGCTTCTGCCAGTGGATCAAGTACGGAATGGGCCATGAGATCTTATTTCGGACGTATTAACCTGGACTGGGATAATAAATATTTACTGGAAGTAAATTTACGTGCAGATGGATCTTCCCGCTTTTTGAAAGACAATCGCTGGGGATATTTCCCGTCTGTTTCCGGAGCCTGGCGTATTGACCAGGAAGGATTTATGGAGTCATTGGTTGACCAGGGATTAAGTAACCTGAAAATCAGAGCTTCGTATGGATCGTTAGGAAATAACTCTGTTGGAAATTATGATGCCCTGGCAATGTATTCCGGGCTTGATAAAGATAGTAAAACGTATGCTTATTCTCTGAATGGTATCCTCAGACCGGGAGTTGCACAAGCAGCGATTGCCAATCCATATCTGACATGGGAATCGACTTATATTACTGATATAGGAATCGACTTTGGGGTATTTAATAATCGCTTATCCGGAACGATTGATTATTTTAACAAAAAAACCAAAGATATTTTGATTGATCTTCCGGCTCCTGCGGTTCATGGTACCGCTTCTATTCCTAAACAGAATAGTGCGATTGTAACCAATAAAGGGATTGAAGCTACTTTAACATGGAATGACCGTGTAGGTGATTTTACCTATTCAGTAAGTGGAAATGTAACGTATGTAAAAAACAAAGTGAATAAATTTAAAGGTACTGAACTTGCCGGCCAGTCTATTGACGGAGCAAATCTGATTTGGGAGGGCTATTCTATAAACTCACAGTATCTGTTGCTGGTTGACCGGATCATTCAGACTGACAAGGATCTGGAAATCGTACAAAAAATGATAGATGAAAATCCAAATGCGTTTGCTGCTTTCGGAAGACCGGAAAAAGGTGATTTGCTTTATATAGACGTGAACAATGATGGTATTATTGATAACAATGACCGTGCTATAGTCAGTGACGGACCTAACCCTAAATGGTTGTATGGATTAAATCTTTCTGCCGGTTACAAAGGGATTGATTTTTCTATGTTGCTTCAGGGACAGGCCGGAATAAAGGTCTATTGGCAGGACCAGGCATATAATACTCCAACTGTACGTAAAGGGTACCAAATCAATAAAGAAGTTGCAGACGGACGTTGGTATGAAGGCCGTACAGATGCCACGTATCCCCGTTTATTGCAATATGAAACAACGAAAAATACCCAACGGAGTGATTTTTACCTGGAAAATAAAGCATTCCTGAAAATCCGGAATATTCAGTTAGGATATACTTTGCCTAAAAACTGGACGCAGAAGATTGATATAGAACGTGTACGTATTTACGGTAGTCTGGAAAACTTCTTTACATTCACCAAATACAAAGGGTTTGACCCGGAAGTGTCAGGCATGAGGTATCCTTCCATGAAAGAAGCTGTTGTTGGTATAAATGTAACTTTTTAAAAAGT
>JAJQES010000507.1 GCA_021201565.1 Tannerellaceae bacterium | reverse complement strand
CCCACCCACGCCGATGGTACTGCGCAAGTGGGAGAGTAGGTAGTTGCCGCTTTTAAAAATGAAAGTCTCACTCCAGTTAGGAGTGGGGCTTTTTTTAGTTTAAGGGTACCATAAGAAGAAGAGATAGAACTACCCCGGAAAGGAAACCTCCCAGTTTGTTCCCCGCGAAGGTGGGACCGCAAAAGCGAAAGTTTTAATTACAAATAGAAGAAAAGCAAATCGTTCTCATGCGGTCCCCGCCTTCGCGGGGAACAAACTGGTTTTATTTTGTGCAAAAAAAGGCACGCATTTTATCTGCGTGCTATCATAGTGGTTTTTTATTTCTTCTTAAAATAAATACGAGGCTTTTATTCCCCACCCCCGGCTTTGCCCATAGCTGGTTTTGCCGGTATAAGTTACTTTGTATCCGTCAGAAAATTCATGAGAATAATTGATGCCTACCTGTAACCATTTGAAGATGTCTACGCCAGCTCCGATATGTATTCCCGCATGGTCCTCCAGGGGACTAATGGATGCATTGTTTGTAGATGCCTGAGAGGGTTTTACGGACCATGTTTTTTCTTTTCCTATTATTTTAGAATAATATGGGCCTGCGCTAAGATAACCTTTTTGTACCAGCGGGAGATTGAATTTCCATTTGAAATTAACCGGTATGTCGATGTAATTTTTTCTGTATGTAGTACTTTTTTGCTCAAATCCTTTATCCGCAAATAATACAGAAATATCAAATCCGATACCTAACACCGGAAATATATATTCGGAAGTAACACCTACATTATAACCCACTATTGCAGAAGGAGCAAAATAATCTTTATTAAAATGGACATTGGTAATATCCATTCCGGCTGTGAATCCATATTTGAATTGTGCTTTTACAGGACAGGATAAGATCATTATAATACCTATTAATTCAACCAGTCTAAATTTTTTCATATTTATTTATCCATTAATTTAATGACACCAAAGTAAGCGGTAACCAGCCAGATTATCAAAAATAATCTGTGAATGACGTGTATGAATAGGTGAATCCGGTATGATTTTATTAAAAAATACCGGAAATTTAAAAACAATTGCTGGGGTGTTTGGTGTTATTAAATGTGAAGAGAAAATTAGAGTTTGTATGAAAAATATATACTTTGTTTTGTTAATAGTTCTGATGGCATGTTTTTCCTGTAGCAGAAATAAAAACAAAATTCATTATGAATATGAGTTGCCTCAAAATACGGTAACCGAAGAGGAAGATCTGTTTGCTATTCCAGTGACGGTTAATATCCAGGATTCCCTGGTTATTAAAAAGAATATGGGTGAGGTGGTGGAAATGCAATACGAAGGTGTATTGCCTGCAGCAGATGGCCCTGGCATACGTTATGAACTTGATATCTGGAAACAGGAGGAAAGTGACGAAGGCGTATTCTGGTTATCTACGACTTATTTGGGTGACCAGGGAGAAGAAGATCATACGTATGTCTCAGAAGGATATTTACATATTACTCCAAGAATCTATGAAGGAAATAATGAGAAGGTTTATTCGTTAGCCCCGCTGGATGGTAGTACACCTCTCTATTTTGTATTAGACGGAGAGGACCTGACTATGCTGGACCGGCTAATGGGACATATCTCTTCCAAAACCAACCTTAATTATACACTTAAAAAGAAATAATTCCCTGCCCTTATAGTCCATCTTTTTATAAAAAAGAGGCGCCCGTTTCCCTGGGGCGCCTCTCATTTTGATGGATAATGACTATTATCATTTAATCTATTTTCAGTTTTTTACGGATTGCTTTTGGCAGGGCATCTTTATGTACAACAATACTCATCGTTTTATAAGCTGCAAATGCTTTCGATGCATACCAGGTGCCTTCATATTTGTTATCTGTTCCCCAGGAGTTTTTCACCATATAGAATTCTTTTCCTGTCTGGTCTTTTGCGATACCGTAAATTAACATCCCGTGATCATCAGTGGTCTGGTAATTATCATAAGCAATCTGACGCATTTCCTGTGTAATCTCTAATTCCTGGCAGGGTTTCTGTACTAATTTGCGGATTTCATCATCTTTCTCACGCTGGCTGAGTCCTACCCACCGATCCTGGTCTGAGCCGGATGTTTCAATAGCTTCTACATCCGGTATCACAGCGATCCCATTCCGGGTGAAACCAATTTCACTCACATCCGACGCCCATGCAATGGTATAGCCGGTATTAATCGCATGGTCAAATACTTCCATTAATTCATCTAACGGCAGATTGTAAGAGATACCCCAGCGCCAGTTGTCGGGGATTTCCAATGCATAGCCGGTATAGAAAGGTTCATGTGTAAAAGAAGTAAGAGATACATAATCGTCAATATTCAATCCTAACTCTTTTACGAAACTTTGTGGAGTGTATTGTTTCCCCTGGTAGGTGAATGTTTCGGGAACTGCTCCCAAATAGGTATCAATGATGCCATCATACGCTTTTTTCCAGGCAGTAGATAGTTTCCCGTTGGGGTTTTTGATCACTGCGTTCACATAGCCTGATGCGACTCTTACCAATTCGTTATGGACATGCATATTTTCACCATATTCTAATCCTTTCATTACTTCTCCGGGTACGGCTCCGTAATGTTTAGTTACATATAATACATCTTCAAAGGAACCTCCCTGTTCAAAATTCAGATGGCCATGCATACGTACGAATTTTTCGGCTTTGTCTTTGTAAGAATGGCTGACAATAAACATTTCAGAGAGATTGTGTTCCCCTTTTCCCATCCGGATCAGTTCGGCTTCCAGCATACCCAGACCGGAGAATGACCAGCAGGTACCTGTGCGGTTTTGGTTTTTTACGGGAGTAATCTTTAATTCTTTCACAGGAGTAAACTGATACTCTTCTTCCTGTGCCGAAAGATGAGTGGTGAAGGTAATTGCCAGAAATAGGACGGCGTAGATCATCTTTTTCATACATAAAGTGTTTTAAATGTTATAATAGTGCAAATATACAAGATACAATTTAAGCAACCTCTTAAGTCCGATTTTTTATTTACTTTTGTTGGTTGAAAAAAGTATTTGAAAATTTAATCAGATGAAGATTACTATTATAGGTGCCGGAAATATCGGTGGTGCTATTGCCCGTGGAATAGCTAAGGGGACACTTTGTGAATCCGGGGATATAACCTGTACGGCTAAATCAGAACAGACTTTACAACGTCTGAAAGAGGAAAATCCGGGTTTCACAATTACTGATAACAATGTAGAAGCTGTTAAAGGGGCGGATATCATTATTATTGCTGTGAAACCCTGGCGGGTAGAGATGATCATTGACCAGATCAAGACGTTTCTGGATTATGACAAACAGATGGTGGTGTCTGTTGCTGCCGGAATTACTTTTGACCAGTTGACGACCTATTTTACCAAGCACAGCGGGTATGATTATATGAGTACTCCGGCACTTTTCCGGGTTATGCCTAATACGGCTATTGAGGTATTAAATAGTATGACATTTGTTTCGGCCTGTAATGCGTCGCAGGAGCAATGTGACCAGATGCTGGCTATATTCAATGAGTTAGGAAATGCCATGTTGATAGAAGAGCGTCTGATGGCTGCCGGAACTGCGCTGGCTTCCAGTGGTATTGCGTTTGCTATGCGGTATATCCGTGCTTCTATTGAAGGTGGGGTTGAATTAGGTTTCTATCCTAAGGAGGCTCAGGAAATTGTTGTGCATACTGTTAAGGGAGCTGTGGAACTGCTTCTGAAGAATAAAAGTAATCCGGAAGCTGAAATTGATAAAGTAACAACGCCCGGAGGTATTACTATCAAAGGATTGAATGAAATGGAATTATCCGGCTTTACCTCTTCGGTGATCCGGGGATTGAAAGCCAGTAAATAATTCTCTCCGCCTCCTAAACAGGAGACTTTTGAATAAATATATAT
>JAJQES010000140.1 GCA_021201565.1 Tannerellaceae bacterium | reverse complement strand
GCGAAAGTGGGAGAGTAGGTAGTTGCCGCTTTTACAACAGGAAAGTCTCACTCCAGTTAGGAGTGGGGCTTTTTTTAGTTTAAGGGTACCATAAGAAGAAGAGATAGAACTACCCCGGAAAGGAAAGCTCCCTGTTTGTTCCCCGCGAAGGCGGGGACCGCATGAGAGCCGTTCTTTTCGACTATTCATTTATACCTAAGGATTTTTCTATCACAATAGTATATTCATACTATATAATTATTATTGCAGACTAAATATCCGCTAAAGGTGCTGCTATGAAAAAAATACCTTATTATAATTTATAGAGGCATAAGTATGAAGAGGAGTTGTTGATAGATGTAGTGGACTTATCGTATGCGAAGTATTCTTTGCGTTACAGAAAAACAATGAAAAAATAACAGAATAAGGTTTATTAATTAATTCTATCCTATCATTTTTTATTATTATTAATACAAAAAGATCCCTACCTTTGTATGAATCAGCTTTTTGACACTCTTAATTTTTAATAAATGGAAGTACAGTTTCAATATATTCATGCACTGGCTAAACGATTTTATCAATATGCAGAACAACCAGATGCTTTATTTAAGGCTCTGGAAGATCTTTCTGCAGAAACATTGATCCAGGTAACGGATGAATATTGGAATACGAATACCAAATTTCAACCGGTCAGTTTACTACGGGCAACTATCGCTAAGAAATTGCTGGAAGGAGAAATATTGGAAAGTGAGCAGGTAGAAGAGATCAAAAATCAGATACGAAAGAAAAATCGGGATTATTTTTCTTATCTGCCCGAACATTATCTTCAACAACTTACAGATTATACGGTAAAAGAAAAAGATATGTTTGCCAACTGGCAGAGTAACTGGTCTGTTTTGCATCCTTTCTTTTATAGAGGCAGGGAGAAAGAAAAGGTACGAATCTATCTGGAAGAGATTGCCAAACAATTATTGAGAGATTTAGAGATCACTGATTATAAATATGTACAGGGAGACTTTTCCGGAACCGGAAATTCGGGGGATGTACGCTCCTGGATCGCCTTATATCCCGGAGAGAAAAACTCTCCCCGCGAGGCTTATCAGTTTTATATAAATATAAAAAGAGAAGTGGAGACCGGGTGTTTCGCCGGATATGGGGTCCGCGATTCATTACCTGATAAACTCAAACAGGTAGGAACATATAAAGATATGGTTCGTTTTCTGAAAGAGTTAAAACCGGAGATTCTGAAACAGAATAAACAGATCCGCAGCTATTATAAATATGCACCTGGCCGTCAGGCTTCCGAATGGGACCGGTTCTATGAGGAAGGAATCATGGCGCTGAGTTTTGATCATTTACCGGTTGGTGACCTGAATCGTTATCAGACCCGGGAAGAACTGAATGAATCCGCAGGTTTTCTTGCCCGTCAGGATCCTAACCAGACCTGGAATTTATGGCTTTTTAAGCATGCGAATATCGGGGATGTGATATTTGTGGCCAGAGGGTTAAAAACATGTATCGGCATCGGCATTATTCGTGGTAACTATTATTATGAGGAGGCTGTGGATGGATATTGTCACCGGCGACAGGTAGAATGGATCACCAACAAAACTTATTCTTTAAAATCCGGTGATCTGGAAGGATATAAGAACCTGTTCCGGATAGATACGTTTAGCCCTACCAAAGTGTATGATTTCCTGTTGGGCCAATATGTGGTTCATTATCCCAATCTAAAAAAAGTTTTTACCGGATTAGGGTTACTCAAAGGAGCAGATTATCTGGAGAAAATGAATCATACAACCTATTCCGGTCTGGCGGAAGACCCGCTGGAATATGAAACTTCCCGGGGGGTGAATTTCTGGTGGTTAAATGCGAATTCTAAGATATGGAGTATCAGTAAAGGAATGGAAGGACACACTCAAATCTATAAGACTCATAATGAACGGGGGAATAAACGGCGTGTGTCCAGATATTTTGAAGAGATAAAACCCGGAGATCTGGTAATAGGATATGAGAGCACTCCGGCTAAACAGGTAAAAGCCTTATTGCAGATTACCCGGGGGCTTTATACACATGCGACCGAAGGGGAAGTAATAGAATTCCAGATAGCAGAAATTTTTGAATATCCGGTTCGTTGGAATGATTTGAAATCTATCCCTGCCCTGAAGACCTGTGAAGTTTTTATTCATAATCCGGGAAGTCTTTTTTCACTTAGCGAGGAGCAATTTGATATTATCCGTGAGGTGGTTGATGAAAAGAATATCAATGCAGAGAACGTTTTACAGAACAAAGAAATCCAGCCTTACTCCTTTATGTCAGACCCGGATAAGCCATTTATGAATGAAAAGGAGTTCCAACAGATCGTCTCTTTACTGAAGCGTAAAAAGAATATTATCCTTCAGGGACCTCCCGGAGTGGGAAAAACATTTCTGGCGAAGAAAATAGCTTATCAAATAATGGGGGAGACCAATGAGCTTTGTATAGAGATGGTACAATTTCACCAGTCTTATAGTTATGAAGATTTCATCCAGGGATTACGTCCTTCGGTCAATGGCTCTTTTGAATTGAAAGAGGGGATATTCTATGTCTTTTGTCAACGTGCCAAAGCTCACCCGGATAAAGAGTATTTCTTTGTCATTGATGAGATTAACCGGGGTAATCTGAGTAAGATATTTGGAGAACTGATGATGTTAATTGAAACGGATAAAAGAGGATGGGATTTACAATTAACTTATGCTGAAGAGAATGAACGTTTTTCGGTTCCCCCGAATCTATATATTATCGGTACGATGAATACGGCTGACCGTTCTTTGGCCATTGTTGACTATGCATTACGCCGTCGTTTTGCCTTTATTTCGTTGCAGCCTGATTATAATGAGAACTTTAGGCAATTCCTTGAAGAAAAAGGCCTTTCTGCCGGATTGACGGAACATATCATACAACAGGTGAAAGAGATCAATAAAGAGATTTGTGAGGATTTGAATCTGGGTGAAGGATTCCAGATAGGACATAGTTATTTTTGTAGCTTTCGTCCGGAGGACCAGGAAGAGCAGTGGTGGCAGGAAATTGTGGATTTTGAATTAAAACCTCTGCTGGAAGAACTCTGGTTTGATAATCCGGAACGTTGCCGCCTATTGTTGAACCGTCTTCGTACCTGTTCGTGAAGATACCGGTTGAAAATATATATTATCTGCTATGTTATGCCTGGGACAGACTGCCGGAAGGGGACCCTGTTGAGATTGGCACAGAAGTTGCCGCCACTCCTCTGAATTTGCTGGCTCACATGTTGACCAGGGCTTCCCGTGTATTGCTAAAACGTGGGATCGATCATAATTACCGGGAGTGCTCCGGTGAAGTATATGGAATTAAAGGGAAATTATTACTAACCCGTACAATAAAAGAAAATCAATTATATCATCAGCGGACCTACTGTATATATGATGAGTTCTCGACAGATATTTTATCCAACCGTATCTGGGCTGCGACTCTCCGTTTGTTGTTGGATATAAATGAGTTAGATGAAAAAATAAAACGGGAGATTGTGACGTTAATCCGGATGCTTCCTCCTGTTTCCCCTTTACGGGTAACTCTTGGTCATTTTGAGCAGGTCTCTTTAAACCGGAATAACCGGTTGTATGGGTTTTTATTGAATATTTGCAGATTGATTCATGAAAATATGTTGCCGACAGAAAAGCAAGGGATATTCCGTTTTACAGATTTTACCCGGGATGAACGGAAAATGGCGTTTATATTTGAAAGTTTTGTCCGTAATTTTTATCGTATTGAACAACAGAAGTATGCAGTATCCCGTGAACAGTTAAAGTGGCGGTTTGCTGCTCCGGAAACAAAAGACCGGCGTTATTTGCCCCGGATGATTACAGATATTTCTCTTGAAAATGAAGAAAGGAAAATAATTATTGATACCAAGTATTATATC
>JAJQES010000533.1 GCA_021201565.1 Tannerellaceae bacterium | reverse complement strand
GCCGGCGACGACAGAGTGGCATGAAATGTAGGTTTTAGGTTATTAATAAACAGAGCAAAAAGATGAAAACAATGAATTTAAATCGGGTGAAATTAATCACATTAGCTATCATTCTGTCGATTCCGGCCTTTGCCCAGGATGATTTTGAGATCATTCCATCGGTAGATCTTGTAAGCAAATATGTCTGGCGGGGTGTTGATAATGGACCCGCTTCTATCCAGCCTGCTTTGACCGCCGCTTATAAAGGACTTTCACTGGAATTGTGGGGATCAACGGATTTTACTACCCCTGCAAAAGAGTTCGATATCACACTCGGTTATGAAATCAATGGGCTTTCTCTTGCTGTTACCGATTATTGGTGGACAGATGGAGATTCCAGATATGGAGACTACACAAACAACCATGCTTTTGAAGGTAGTATCGGATACTATTTCGGAGACAGAGTACCTCTTTCACTTACATGGAGTACCATGTTTGCCGGAGGATTAGACAAGGAAAGAGACGGGAAGCTGGATTATTCCACATTTATTGAAGCTAATTACGATTTCAGTATAAAAGGGATTGATCTTACCGCGGGCATCGGTGTCTCCCCCTGGACAGGTATGTACCACCGGGAAGGAACTTCAGGATTTGCCCTTTCTACAATCTCGTTACGTGCACAAAAAGCAATCCGGATCACCGATGCTTTCTCTCTACCGGTTTTTGTAGAAGGTATTGTTGCTCCTAATCAGGATACAGTATTCCTGGTATTTGGGATTAGTTTATAAAAGAAACGCCCTTCCTAACTCCCTCAAAGGGAAGGGTAAAATTATAAAGATCTCCCCCGGCGGGAGGTTATGAGGGACTAAAGGCGTTATAGGGAGCCGCCATTCCTTTTATTGATTTTATAGAATGTTATACCGCAACCATCTCTGACAGGTGGCTGCCCTGTAATCCTTTTGCCTAAAAAAACGAAAAAAGTTATGAAAAAGATTGAAGCAATTATACGTAGAACCAAATTTGAAGATGTTAAGGATGCCTTGATGGAGGCTGACATTGAATGGTTTTCTTACTATGATGTAAGGGGTGTTGGTAAAGCTCGTCAGGGACGTATCTACCGTGGAGTTGTCTATGATACCAGTTGTATCGAACGTACGCTGATCTCCATTGTCGTTCGCGATAAAAATGTTGAAAAAACCGTACAGGCAGTAGTGAAAGCGGCTCAGACCGGCGAGATCGGTGACGGACGTATTTTCATCATTCCGGTAGAAGATTCGGTTCGTATCCGTACCGGCGAGAGAGGAGATATTGCTTTGTATAACGCAGAGCATGAGAGTTAATTAAAAAAGTAGAAAAAAAATGGAAACAGATACAATCACCACAATTACAGATTTAGCGTTAGGCTTGGATACCGTATGGATGCTGCTGGCAGCCATGTTAGTGTTCTGGATGCAACCAGGGTTTGCCCTCGTAGAAGCCGGATTCACAAGAACAAAAAATACGGCCAATATTTTAATGAAGAATCTGTTGGACTTTTCTTTGGGTTCACTGCTTTTTTGGGCATTAGGTTTTGGGATCATGTGGGGAGCCGGTAGTTTTATGGGTATGCCGAACTTATTCAAAATTGATATCATTGATTCGGACCTGCCCATCGAAGGATTCCTGATATTCCAGACTGTATTTTGTGCAACAGCAGCAACGATCGTTTCAGGCGCCATGGCCGAACGGACTAAATTCTCAATGTATATAGCTTATACCATTCTGATCAGTGTATTGATCTATCCGATTTCCGGACACTGGACATGGGGTGGAGGCTGGCTGATGAACGAATCAGCGGATGGGTTTATGATGAGTACATTCGGAACCGTATTCCATGATTTTGCCGGATCAACTATTGTACACTCTGTCGGAGGATGGGTTGCTTTAGTCGGAGCTGCTATTATTGGCCCCCGTATCGGTAAATATGGAAAAGACGGAAAATCACGTGCTATTCCCGGACATAACCTGACGATTGCCTGTTTAGGAGTATTTATCCTCTGGTTAGGATGGTTTGGTTTCAACCCCGGGTCCCAGCTGGCGGCTTCAAGTGAAGAAGACCGTATTGCTATTTCACATGTTTTCCTGACTACCAACCTGGCGGCTTGTGCCGGAGGCCTCTTTTCTCTCATTACAGCCTGGCTGAAATATAAGAAACCCTCTCTCTCTCTTACCTTAAACGGCGTATTGGCAGGCTTGGTAGGTATTACGGCCGGGTGTGATGTCGTTTCTCCCTGTGGTGCGGCAATCATCGGTGGAATCAGTGGCGTAGTAATGATTTTTGCCGTAGACTTTATTGACAAAGTATTAAAGATTGATGATCCCGTGGGTGCGTCTTCTGTGCATGGAGTGTGTGGATTCCTCGGTACGATTCTTACGGGTCTCCTGGCAACAGAAGAAGGGTGGTTCTATGGTGCAGGGCCTAACTTTTTCCTGGCACAGCTGACAGGTGCTTTGGTAGTAGGTCTCTGGGCCGCAGCAATGGGATTCCTTGTCTTCAAAGGATTAGATATCGTTCACGGACTACGGGTGCCGGCACGTGTAGAAGAAGAAGGACTTGACATTTATGAACATGGTGAGACAACATATAATAATTAAGTAGATAGTAGTTGGTAGGTAGTAGTTAGTAGAAACTCACTTTGTTCGTTTTGTAAGCAGAAATTCTACTAACTACCAACTACTACCTACCAACTACTATTTTTTTAAACAATCAACATAAAAACAAAACAATTATGGCACTTATTATTCCAGACGATTACAGACAAAAACTGATGCCTGAATCTACCGAACAGGCCATCCAGCTGTTAAAGACATTCTTTCAGGAAAAGTTAACTAAATCGCTCCGGCTTCGCCGGATAACGGCGCCTCTTTTTGTTCTTTCCGGAACAGGGATCAATGATGATCTGAATGGGATTGAGCGGGCTGTAAAGTTCAACATCAAATGTATGGATGACCGTCAGGCAGAAGTAGTCCATTCACTTGCCAAGTGGAAACGGATGAAACTGGGGGATTATGGTATTCCCGCCGGTTATGGTCTCTATACCGATATGAATGCGATCCGTAGTGACGAAGATCTGGATAACCTTCATTCCCTGTATGTGGACCAGTGGGATTGGGAAAAAACAATCACAGCCGAACAACGTTCGCTCGACTATCTTAAAAAGACAGTACGTCAGATCTACACCATCCTGCGGGAAGTCGAACAACTGGTTTACGATCGTTATCCGCATATAACTCCTTCGCTCCCCGAAGAAATTACGTTCATTCATTCCGAGGAACTATTACAAATGTATCCCGGCATCTCTCCCCGTGAACGGGAAGCCAAAGCCGCAGAAAAATTTGGGGCTATATTTATAATAGGGATAGGAGGTGAATTAAGTAATGGTGAAAAACATGATGGGCGTGCTCCTGACTACGATGACTGGAGTACATTAAATGCCGATGGGTTCAATGGGCTCAATGGAGATATTATCCTGTGGAACGATGTATTGAAATGTGCTTTTGAACTTTCCTCTATGGGAATCCGGGTGGATAAAAAAGCGTTGGAAACTCAGTTAGAAATAAGCGGATGTCCTGAACGCTCTTCCCTCGAATTTCATAAAGCTCTCCTGGAAGACCGCTTACCTCTTTCCATTGGTGGAGGCATTGGGCAAAGCCGTCTCTGTATGTTCTTCCTCAAAAAAGCCCACATCGGAGAAGTGCAGGCCTCTATCTGGCCCGAAGAACAGATTAAACAGTGTAAAGAGAAGAATATAAATTTATTATAAAAAAGTAGTTAGTAGTTGGTAGTTAGTAGAAAGTCATTACAATCTTTCTATTTTCTACTAAGTGAGCATAGTGAACGTACTGCCAACTACTAACTACCAACTACTCAAAATAAATATCAACAAAATAAAATCATAAGAG
>JAJQES010000302.1 GCA_021201565.1 Tannerellaceae bacterium | reverse complement strand
TTAGCCCAGGGCAACGCCCTGGGTTTGAATACGTTGTCTGTATTGAGTCCTGAAGGGACGGCATAAATTACGATCTATTTATCTGTCACTATTTTATTATGCCGTGCTTACAGCACTCCTTTCCTCTTATCATCTATTACCCAGGGCGTTGCCCTGGGCTAAGATAGGGCGTCCCTACGGGACTTCATACAAATCATAAAGGAGAATTTAACAGCCTGCGGCCTGACCGGGAACCGCAAAGGAACAGGCGGTATCGTATTTGTATACTGTATATATTATATATTGTAACTATCGCTTGTTTTTGTGCGGTCCCCGCCTCCGCGGGGAACAAGTTTGCTTTTCAGTTATTCTTAACTTCTTGACTTCTTAACTTCTCACTTCTTACCTCGCCTCACACATGCAACAAATACCGTTCGGCTTCGATGGCGGCCATACAGCCGGAGGCGGCAGCGGTGATTGCCTGGCGGTAGTGTGGATCGGCTACGTCGCCGGCGGCAAATACGCCTGGCACATTGGTGCGAGGGGTTCCCGGCACGGTTTTGATATAGCCTGTTTCGTCGGTTTCCACCCACTCGCTGATTAATCCGGAGTTGGGGGTATGGCCGATGGCGAGGAAGAAACCGTCGATTTGGATGTCTACTTTTTCTTCATCCTCTTCTCCCATGCGTTTAACCAGGTGGGCCCCTTCTACGCCGTTCTCACCAAAGAGCCCGACAGTGTTGTGTTCAAACAATACTTTGATGTTAGGGGTATTCATGACCCGTTCCTGCATCACTTTGGAAGCGCGCAGGTAGGGTTTGCGTACGATCAGGTAGACGATGGTGGCGAGGGAAGCCAGGTAGAGCGCTTCTTCGCAGGCGGTGTCTCCTCCTCCGACAACGGCTACGGCTTTCTTGCGGTAGAAGAACCCGTCGCAGGTTGCGCAGGCAGATACGCCCATACCGGCATATTTCTGTTCGTCGGGCAGACCCAGGTATTTGGCGGTTGCTCCGGTAGCAAAGATGAGGGTATCTGTTTCAAGCATTTTCTCTCCATCAATCGTAACTTTGTAGGGCGCTGCCGACAGGTCGATCTGTGTAGCGATCCCGATGCGCACATCGGCACCGAAGCGCATGGCCTGTTTTTTGAGATCCTGCATCATTTCGTATCCGCTGACCCCTTCGGGATAACCGGGGAAGTTTTCGATGTCGGTCGTTGTAGTCAGCTGTCCCCCCGGCTGGATGCCTTCATAGAGGATCGGGCTGAGGTTGGCACGTGCGGCATAGATGGCCGCTGTATAGCCCGCCGGTCCTGATCCGATGATCAGGCAACGGGTTTTTTCTACAGGTATTGTATTCATATTGCTTTTGTTTTTATACTGTTTATAACTAATTGATCTGTTTTGTTTGTTTTGTTGTTATCGCAGGTCGATGATCTCGGCATCCGGGTAATGGGAGGCACGGAACGTGAATTCGCTGTCCGGCAGGCTAACGCCTGTGTTGGTACGGGTGATGGTGATCACACTGTGCATACCGTTCCGGGCATCTACGGCAATGCGCAGAGGCAGGTGCGTGGACTTCTCGATCTGTAATTCTACTTTATTGATGTCGCCTTTGCCTGTAGGCGTCAGTTCGACTTTCCGGATGGCTTTCCCGTTGAGTGTCCCGTCCCCTTTGTATTGCGCGGAGAACTCTTTTTTATAGCCGGCCAGCAGGATGGCGGGGTTGGTGAACTGCAAATCCTCACCTGAGGGGCTGGTTACGTTGACTTCTCCGGTCTGTTCGACATAGCTCCACATGGTTTTGCCGTCGAACCAGACTTTCATGTCGGGCGTTTCCAGCACAAATTTTTCTCCTTTCATCCGGATGGTTCCTTCAAAGCTCTCGGCATAGCCACTCTGTTGGGAAGTATTGTTCATAACAAACGAGGCCTGTATGCCGTTCGCGTTTTGATAGGTCGCGGCTGCCTGGTCAATGATGGATTCACCGGTTTGGGAAAAAACAGGGAAGGTGGAAAGAATCAGGAGAGTGAAGACACTTACATACCAGCCCCCTAACCCCCCAAAGGGGGAATTTTTTATATGTTTCTTTGTTATTGGCATTCCTTTCATTTTACTTAGCTTTTGATAATTATAAGCACACACCCTATCCCGGTCTCCCCTTTAGGGGGCGGAGGGGGTTGGTATGTATGATTTACTTCAAACTATTCAACAAACTCTCCAGGCTATATTCATCCTGTAACAATACCTGGCGGGCTTTGCTGCCTTCAAAGGGGCCGACGATGCCGGCGGCTTCGAGCTGGTCCATCAGGCGTCCGGCCCGGTTGTAACCGATGGAGAATTTCCGTTGGATCAGGGAGGTCGATCCCTGTTGCTGGATCACGATCAGGCGGGCAGCTTCGTCGAACAATGGATCCCGGTCTGACAGGTCTACGGATCCCGGACTGTTTTCTCCGCCTTCTCCTACAAATTCCGGTAGCTTGTAGGCGGTCTCAAAGCCCACCTGTTCCCCGATAAAGGTCGAGATCTCTTCTACTTCCGGGGTATCTACAAAGGCGCACTGGACGCGTATCATGTCATTCCCCTGTGAGAAGAGCAGGTCCCCCCGTCCGATCAACTGGTTGGCTCCCGGTGAATCCAGGATGGTCCGTGAGTCGATCATAGAAGATACACGGAAGGCGATCCGGGCCGGGAAGTTGGCTTTAATTGTTCCGGTGATGATGTTGGTGGACGGACGCTGGGTGGCGATGATCATGTGGATCCCAACGGCCCGCGCTTTCTGGGCGATACGGGCAATGGGAAGTTCGATCTCTTTCCCCGCTGTCATGATCAGGTCACCGAACTCGTCAATGATCACGACAATGTACGGCATAAACTCGTGTCCCTTCTGGGGATTGAGTCTCCGGCTGATGAATTTCGCATTGTACTCCTTGATGTTACGGGTATGGGCTTTCATCAGCAGGTCGTAGCGGTCGTCCATCAGTTTACAGAGCGAATTGAGCGTCTGGATCACCTTCGTGAAGTCGGTGATGATCGCTTTGTCGGCATCGGGCAACTTGGCCAGGTAATGCCGTTCGATATCTGAATAGATGCTGAATTCCACCATTTTCGGATCCACCAGCACGAATTTGAGTTCGGCCGGGTGTTTCTTATATAACAAAGAAGTGATGATTGCGTTCAAACCAACTGATTTTCCCTGTCCGGTGGCTCCGGCCACCAGCAGGTGGGGCATTTTACAGAGGTCGAACATGAAAATGTCGTTGGTAATGGTTTTCCCTAACGCGACGGGCAGATCGTATTTGCATTCCTGGAATTTGCGTGAGCCGATCACAGATTGCATGGAGACGATCTGGGCATCTTTGTTGGGAACTTCAATCCCGATGGTTCCTTTTCCCGGCATGGGGGCAATGATGCGGATACCCAGGGCGGACAGGCTCAGGGCGATGTCGTCTTCCAGGTTCCGGATCTTTGAGATACGTACCCCGGCCTCCGGCACTACTTCGTAGAGGGTAATGGTAGGCCCGACAGTCGCCTTGATGGAAGAGATGCCAATCCCGAAGTTTTCGAGTGTTTGTTTGATCCGTTTCTGGTTGGCGGTTTGTTCCTCCATATCCACAGCATGTTCGCCGGTATCGTATTTTCTGAGCAGTTCCACACCCGGGTTCCGGTAGTTGGACAGGTCCAGTTTCGGATCGTAGTCCGGCATGTTCTCCCCTTTAAATGGTTCATCATCTCCCTGCGGCACTTCAATGGTGAAGGTTGTTTCTTCCGGTTCGTCCGGCTCCGGTGTTTCATACGGATCTTCATCCGGTGGAATGGTGATGGTAAATTCTTCGCCGGGTAGTGTGGTGGCGAATGTGTCATTGAGGGTTTTCCGGTAGGGGATGGGTTCAATTTCCGGTTGCGGGTTCTCCTCCGGTTCCGGCCAGATGGTAGAAGGATCTTCCTCTACCGGTTCTATCACAGAGACAGGAGGCTCTACCGGTGCTACCGGCTCCTGTTCTTCCTCTTTTTCCTTTTCTTCTTCTTTTACCTCCTCCTCTTCTGTCTCCTCTGGTTCCTGTTTCCTGCGTTTCATCCACCCGAATGTGAAAAGGCTTTGCAGAAAGGGAATCGTACGTGGGGAGGTGAAGATGGCAATGATCAGGAAGGTGCCGGCCAGGAACAGGATGGTACCAGGTATCCCGACGTTGGCGGTCAGCCATTCGGAGATTTCATATCCGTGGCGTCCTCCGAGGTAAATGAAAGTATCTTCGTAGATATATTTGAGTACGAATCCGAAGAAGAGGGACCCCCAGATGAGGGTGGAGGTGCAGAACAGGAACCGTTTGAGCAGGTTTACCCGCTTGATGCTCATGAGTTTGGCTCCGACTGACCCGAAGAAAAACAGCATGATAAAGGAGGAGATGCCGAACCAGTGGTTCATCATCAGGTTGGCCAGTTTGGCTCCTCTGACGCCTGTCCAGTTGGTAATGGCCCCTTTTTCGAGTACCAGGTTTCCGGCGGCTACGTTTTCTATTTTACTTTGATCGGCGGCCCCGGTAAAGAAGAAGGAAACGAGTGCCAGGCCTACATATACGGTAAAAATGGAAATGACCAGACCGGTAATAAATCGTGTTCGTTCGTGTGAGAGAAACTCCCGGATCAGTTTCCAGGTCTTGCCTTTATCTTTGTTCTCCTGCTTAGTAGCAGTATTTTTTTTCGCCATACTCAGATTCGTCGTTGTTATCTATGTCGAGAGCCCTGGATGCCCTGCTCTCTCCAATAGGCAAAGTTAAACAGAATAATTGAAATATCATATTGATAAAATCGATTATCCGATAGGTCGCCTTTGGCCCAAGTGTGGGAGGTTCCTCTCGCCCCCAGTCGCCTGGCGGCTTATTACTGGATGGAGGGGATTTGCAATCCCCGACTTAGTGCTTGTGCGGATTTGTAATCCGCTTTGAAATATACGTTTGTGCTAATATCTAAGGAATTTGTGGGTATCGGATCCGGATCTCCGGATATTCCCTGGGCGGGGATCTGGAGATCCCCTCTATCCAACAACAAATCCCCTCTATCCAAAAACTACTACTGAAATCCCTTCCGTCCAACATTCCTCTCCGTCCAAATGGTTCGGGAAGTTTCTATCCTCTTCGTCCGGCAACATCTTTTTGAGCCGGCAGGGGTGCGGGTTTTTAGGGGTGTTGGTTTTGGAGCCAGTCCTGGATTTGGGGGAGGAGGTCGAGGCCGTTTTCGGTGGCGGCTGTGTAATAGATGTTGGCTAATAGCTCTTTTTCGATCAGGGGAAGCTGCATCTCTTCAAACTCTGCCAGACGGTGTAACACGCGGGTGGCCAGCTCTTCCTGGCTGATAAGAAGATTCTGCATAAAGTCCATATCTTCCTGTAGGAGTTGCGCAAGGTACAGGAAGTCTTCTTCGGAGGTTTCGCCATTTTCTACCCGGTCATACAGGTAGGTGAAATAGGTGAGGGCCAGTTCTTCGGCATTGTATTGTTGGGGATCGGAAACCAGTAACTCCACGTCTGTGAAGGGCTGTGGGATCTCTTTTCGTGCCAGGACTTCTATCTCGCCGTAGATCTCTTCGAGGGCCTGTAAAGTGGCGGGATCGAATGGGTAGTTCCGGAATGTACTCCTGGTGCGCTCGCTTCGTTGGGTGACCAGGGAGGTGTTTGATTTGTTTCCGGTGAAGTAGTCAATGTCGTTGTTGAGCAGGTTGAGGAAATTTTCTACCGTAGTGGGGTCTATCTTTCCTGCCTGTTCCAGTTCCTGCAACAGAGCGGCTGCCCGGGCTACCTGTTGTACCAGCGCGGTGCGGTTGACCCATATTTCGGCGACCCATTGCATGAAGGTGGCGGAATTGCCCGGAAAACCTTTTAGGCTTGGATGGGTCTTGAGATGGTTGTCTTTGGCCATTTCGTAGAACATGTCTTCTGATTTTTCCAGGAAGAGCTGTTGGCGGGGACCGGGAATGAATACGTCTGTAAACACATACGAGAAAGAGAGCCCAATGATATGGTCTACAAAATAATGAATGGGCACGACCGTGTCTATGGCCTGGTAAGCATCCAGTTCGGCCAGATAGGCATCCAGGATCTGGTCTTTGATCTCTGTCCGTATGGGCATGATCCGGGGAATGTATTGATCGAAATAGGAGATAATG
Source organism: Tannerellaceae bacterium (assembly GCA_021201565.1). Classification (GTDB taxonomy): domain Bacteria; phylum Bacteroidota; class Bacteroidia; order Bacteroidales; family Tannerellaceae; genus UBA4116. The sequence goes on along the minus strand of JAJQES010000302.1, from coordinate 15,101 downwards.
TCCTGGCGGGTGGCCGCCAGATCGACAGTCTCCTCTGTTTTTTCCCGGCAACCTGTTACACTACTTATAAGGAGTATAACCAGCAGGGTGGCAATCGGTCGTATCTTCATTTTTTGTTCCTTTTGTTAGTAACAGCCACCTGTTGCGGATGGTTCGGTTACTCTCCCGGGCAGAAGTTTTCAATCAGGAGGGCTTTCCCCAGGTTACCCAGGGTCGCCAGCGTGATGTCCGCGTATTGGTTGTACAGGAAACAGATAAACGGATGATCCTCTACCGACACCAGTTGCTGGATGCTCTCTTTGAGACGTTCTGCTTTTTCTTCCAGGGTGAATCCGTCCCAGATCAACAGGTCCAGGTCTGCATAGAAGCGATGAAGCACGTGATCCAGCAGCTCTGCGTCATAGCTGCCGTTTGCTATTTGTTCCTGTACCCTGTTTTCGGTTTCCGTACGGGTATTTTCCAGTTGAACGGATAAGCTGTTGTCCGGTGCAAATATAAATAACAAGAGGGTAATGATCGTTATTTTCATCTTTTATATATCAAAAAAATTAGGTGTTAGTTTTAAAACGGGTGCATCCTTTTTCAGAAACGGGTGCGTCCTTTTTAGAAAAAGGATGCATCGTTTTTACGTAGGGTGATTCGTTTCTTTTTCATTTTGTTATTGTATTATCATTCATATTCTTTCTCTCCTGCGGTTAAAATGGGATCAGGAGTTTTTCTTTTTGTTGCATCAAAGATACTAATTAATTTGATTATCTTTGTTTTTCTGAGAAAAAGAATATCCTTTCATCAACCTTTTAAATATATTTTACTATGTCTGTTAAAACGTATATCGAATCAAACAAAGAACGGTTTCTGGAGGAGTTATTTACGTTGATCCGTATTCCTTCCATCAGTGCTAAGCAGGAGCACAAACCGGATATGCTGGCGTGTGCCGGGAAGTGGGTAGAGCTGCTTCTTTCTTCGGGCGCGGACAACGCTGTGGTGATGCCTACCACGGGGAACCCGGTAGTGTATGGGGAGAAACTCCTTTCACCGGAGGCACCGACGGTGCTGGTCTATTCGCATTATGATGTGATGCCGGTAGAACCACTGGATTTGTGGAACAGTGAGCCGTTTGAACCGGTGATACGTGACGGGCGTATCTGGGCGCGGGGCGCGGATGATGATAAGGGACAGGCCATGATCCAGGTCAAAGGGTTTGAAACGGCTTTGAACGAGGGGCTGCTGGGCTGTAATGTGAAATTTATGTTTGAAGGAGAGGAGGAAATCGGTTCCCCCAGCCTGGAGGCTTTTTGCCGGGAACATAAGGAGTTGTTGCGGGCGGATATTATTCTGGTGTCGGACACCAGTATGGTGAGCAAAGAGGTGTTGTCACTGACTACCGGCCTGCGGGGACTGGCTTACTGGGAAGTGGAGGTGACAGGGCCGAACCGTGACCTGCATTCGGGCCATTTCGGAGGGGCAGTGGCCAATCCGGTGAATGTGCTTTGTAAACTGATGGCGGACATTACGGGTCCTGACGGAAAGATCACGATCCCGGGTTTTTATGATGATGTGGAGGAGGTGTCGCCGGTTGAGAAGGAGATGATCGCGCAGATTCCCTTTGATGAAGAGGCGTATAAACGGGCGATTGATGTGGAGGAACTGGCCGGCGAGGATGGCTATTCAACGCTGGAGCGTAACAGTACCCGGCCTTCGTTTGATATTTGTGGGATCTGGGGTGGCTATACCGGGGAAGGCAGTAAAACGGTGTTGCCCTCCAAAGCCTTCGCGAAAGTATCCTGCCGCCTGGTTCCCAACCAGGACCATGCGAAAATATCGGACTTGTTTATGGAGTACCTGGCGAAGGTAGCGCCTAAATCGGTGAAGGTGACTGTCAGGCCGAGCCACGGCGGACAGGGGTATGTGTGCCCGATTGACCTGCCGGCTTACCGGGCGGCAGAACAGGCCATCGAAGTGGCTTTTCATAAAAAACCGCTGGCTGTACGCCGGGGAGGAAGTATTCCGATTATCTCTACGTTTGAACAGGTGTTGGGAACGAAGAGTGTCCTGATGGGGTTTGGGCTTGAACAGAATGCGATCCACTCGCCGAATGAAAATTTTGAACTGGATATTTTTTATAAAGGAATTGAATCGGTCGCGGAGTTTTACAGAATTTATAAATAAGTAAAGCAAAGAGGTGTCAACGGTTTCCTGCCAGGGCGGGGTACTTTTGACACCTGTTTAATATACAACTGACCCTACTTGTATGGAAAACTCTCCTGAACTATTGCTCTTTAATCAATTAGTATCTGCTTACCAGGTACAGTTTATCCGGTTTGCCAATAAATATGTTGCCGACCTGTCTGTCGCGGAAGATTTTACGATGGAGGCGTTTATGCTTTTTTGGGAGAACAGGCATACGTTGCAGGAGGACTCAAATATACCGGCATATATCCTGACGATTATAAAGAATAAATGTTTAAACTATCTGAGTCATTTGCAGGTCCGGGAGCAGGTGAATGATAAGCTGAAGGAACTGGCTGACTGGGAACTGCAGACCCGCATTTCTACCCTGGAAGTATTTGAACCGTATGAGGTGTTTACCAAAGAGGTCCAGCAAATCATCCGGGAGACACTGGCTGCGTTGCCGGAGAAAACCCGGAATATATTTGTCATGAGCCGCTATGAAAATAAGACGCATAAGGAAATCGCGGCGGAGGTGGGGATTACGACCAAAGCGGTTGAGTTTCATGTGGCTAAAGTGTTGAAGATTCTGCGCCATAATATGAAAGATTACCTGCCTGCTTTTGCGTTGTTTTTCTTATAATCCGTTTTTTTTTACTTCCCCGTTAGGGATGTTTGCGTGTGACCTGTTATTTAATTAGAGGGAGTAAACTAAATAACAGTGGAAAAAGAAATACTATACAGATTCTTTGACGGATTGGCTTCAACCCGTGAACAGGAAAAGATAAAAGAGTGGATGGAGGCTTCCGGAGAGAACAGGAAAGAATTCCTGGACGAAAGTATTTTCCATAACTCCGTATTGCTACTGGGAGATGTTAAAAAGAAGAGGATGACGCGGCGTGACCGGCTGTTTACCCTGGTCACTAACCTGTCGAAAGTGGCGGCTATTGTGTTGGCCGTTCTGGCTATCCAGTATGTGTATAAAACGCAATTTTGGCGGGAGGAGGGACCGTTGGCTATGCAAACCATTATGGTGCCGGCCGGGCAACGGGTAAACCTGGTTCTTCCCGATGGTACGGATGTGTGGCTGAATGCCCGGACGACACTCAGGTATCCGGTGAATTTCAGTACGAAGAACCGGGAGGTGTGGCTGGACGGAGAAGGCTATTTTGATGTCACGAAGAATGAGAAGGCTCCTTTTATGGTCGCGACTGACAGGGGTGTTGTGGAGGTGACAGGTACTGAACTGAATGTAGAAGCCTATTCCTTTAAAAAAGCCTTTGTCACTACTTTGTTATCCGGACGGGCGAAGGTAATAGCTAATGATCCTGAGCAGTTTATTGTGATGGAACCGGATACGAAGGTGAAACTGGAACAGGGTGTTTTCACTGTGGATTCTATCTGTGATTATAATTATTACCGTTGGACAGAGGGGCTGATCTGTTTCCGCAAGGAGCCTTTTGAATCGATTATGGAAGAGCTGGAACGCTACTTTGGAATCCGGGTGGAAGTGAAGAACGAACAGGTGAAAAGTAGCTTTTACACCGGTAAGTTACGCCATTCGGATGGGATTGATTATGCGTTGCGGGTGTTACAGAATGATATTCCTTTCCATTACCGGCGTGATGAAGAAAATCAAATTATTTACATCCTATAATAAGAATCCAGGTTATTAACCTTTAAATCCGTATGCCTATGTAACATATCTGATCCATGTAAAAATGCCGGTGGGTGCGCTAACACCGTCCCGGCATTCCTAAAACAATTCATTAAAAATAAACTGTCTTAAATCCAACATTACAAAAGTATGAAAAATAACGAATTACCGGATCTTTGGACCAAAGAAAATTTCCGGTGTAAACACCTTATGCGAATTATGCGAATATCCACAATTCTTTTGATTATTTGCGTGTTTTGTTCCCATGCGGAAAGTTCACATTCTCAAAATGCTAAAGTTAGTGTTCATCTGAAAAACTCTCATTTAGATGAAATTCTCAATGCGATAGAAGCGCAGACCGATTATCTGTTTATTTATAACAATGATATTAATACGGCGGGTAGTCATACGGTGAAGGCCAAAAACAGAGCTGTGGCCGATGTGTTGAAAGAGCTGTTTTCCGGGACTGATATCCGGTATAAAATGGAAGGTACCCATATTCTTCTTACACTGGACAGCCGGCAGCATGCTTCAGCTCCTGTATCACCCCAGACCGGCCGGATTACCGGTGTGGTGCTGGATATGTATAAAGAACCGGTCATCGGGGCGAATATTGTGATCAAAGGGTCTTCTGCCGGAACCATTACGGATATAGACGGCCGGTTTGACCTGGAGGTTCCGTCCAACGCGGTGTTGGTTGTTTCGTATGTCGGATACAAACAAATAGAAGTCCCGGTAGGAAATCAACCGCACCTGACTATCCAGTTGGCGGAGGATACGGAGGCGCTGGATGAAGTGGTGGTGATCGGGTATGGGGTTGTGAAGAAGAAAGACCTGACTGGGTCTGTCTCGCAGTTGTCTGCCGGTAACCTGAAAGACCTGAAAGTGTCCCATCCGTCTGAAGCCATGGCCGGACAGATGGCGGGGGTACAGGTGCAGCAGGTGACAGGAAATCCGGGCGAAGCCGCTACGATCCGTGTCCGTGGGGCCGGGTCTATTTCGGCCTCCAGTTCCCCTTTGTATGTCGTGGATGGGTATCCGCTGGGGGAACAGAACCTGAATTCGATTAACCCCAGTGACATTGAGTCTATCGAAGTCCTGAAAGATGCCTCCGCCGCTGCCATTTACGGGTCACGTGCCGCGAATGGGGTTGTGCTGGTGACCACTAGGTCCGGGAAAGCCGGGAAAGTCAGCATCAACTTAGATGTCTATTTTGGTTTGCAAAATGTCACCAAAAAGATGGACATGATGAATGCGCAGGAATTTGCCGCCCTGAGTAAAGAGGCGTTCAATAATAATTATATAGATAATGTACCAGGCGCAAAGGCTACCGACCCGTTGAGTAGCCGCCCGTCAGGGATGCGTTACCGTTATCCCGCGATTTTTGATGACGAGGCGGCGATGGCCCGTATAGGGGAAGGAACAGACTGGCAGGATGAGATCTTCCGGACGGCTCCGGTGCAGAATTACCAGTTGTCGGTTACGGGAGGAGATGAAAAGACGAAATACATGTTCTCCGCCGGGTATTTTAGCCAGGACGGTGTGATTGTAGGGAGTGATTATGAGCGCTTTTCGGCCCGGGCGAAGATTGACAGCGAATTTACCAAATGGCTGAAGGTGGGGATTAACCTGGCCCCGACTTATATGAATACGAACAAGATCACGCAGGGACACTGGGCTGATTTTGGGGTGATTAATGCCGCGCTGGCCACTGCCCCGGTTGTTCCGGTACGGAATGAAGATGGCTCCTGGGCCTCCCAGTCTGAATACGCAGTCGCGGGGGATGGGCTTTCCGGCGTAACCAACGCGGTGGCGAATGCAAAGGATATTGATGACCACCGGACTACTTTCCGGTTCTTTGGGAATCTATACGCGGAACTGTCGCTGTTGAGTAACCTGAAATTCAAAACGACCATAGGTACGGATATTATGGAATATCACAGGAATTATTTCCGTCCGTCCAACGTGCCGGGGAATGGTACGGTCGCGCCCCTGCCTTCGACAGACCGGACCGGGCGGGTAGAGTCTACCCAGGTGGTCAACTGGCTGAATGAAAACACCCTGAACTATTATGGTTCTTTCGGACTGCATGAAGTCGATGGTGTGGTGGGCTTTACGGCACAGAAAAATGTGTACAACCATAATTTCGTTTCGGGTAGTGATTTCCCGGATGATATTATCCGCACCCTGAACAATGCGAAGGTTAAAACCGGAGAATCCACCAAAGAGGAATGGGCGCTTTTATCGTACCTGGGCAGGGTAAATTACCGCTTTAATAATAAGTATTATCTAACGGCTTCCATTCGTGCGGATGGCTCTTCCCGCTTTGGGAAAAATAACCGGTATGGATATTTCCCGTCAGGGTCGGTGGCCTGGCGCATCTCGCAGGAGGAGTTTATGAAAAAACTGACCTGGTTAAGTGACATGAAATTGCGTGCCAGTTACGGGTTGACCGGTACGAACGCGGTGAATAATTACGCGGCTGTTGGTACGATGGAGAATCAGAACTATGTGTTTGGCGCGGGAACGGGGAATGTCGTGACCGGGGCGGCACAGAAGAGCTTCTCGAATGCGGACCTGACCTGGGAGAAAACCCGCCAGATAGATATTGGCCTGGAAATGGGATTTATCAATAACCGGATCTCCCTGGGGCTGGATTATTATGAACGCAGAACGACGGATTTGTTGCTGGAAGTGGATATTCCCACGATCACCGGTTTCGCGAAGTCCTGGCGTAATATCGGGAAAGTGAATAATAAAGGGCTGGAACTGGTGGTAAACACGGTGAACGTACTTCATAAAGATTTTTCATGGAATACCAGCCTGAATATGTATGGCAACCGCAATAAGGTGATTGCGTTGGGGCCGGAAGGAGACCCGATTTATGGCAACGGAGGTGTGGGTAGCACGCACGTGACGATGATTGGCCATCCGATGGGGAGTTTTTACGGCTATAAGCAGATTGGTGTTTACATGAACCAGGAGGACTGGGAAAACAGCCCGAAATTAGCGGATTCGAAAGTGGGGGATGTGAAATTCGCCGATATAAACGGTGATAAGGTAATTGACGCGGATGACCGGACGATTATCGGTAATAATGAACCGACATTCAGCTGGGGCATGACGAACCAGTTTACTTATAAGAACTTTGACCTGAGTATTGTGTTGCAGGGGGTTCACGGACGGGATGTGCTTCATTTGGGAAAACGTTTTTATACTCAACTGGAAGGAAACCAAAACCAGATGAGGGAAATGTTGAACCGGTGGCGGTCTCCGGAAAATCCGGGCGATGGGATGACACCCCGCGCAAACTCCCTGACTACGGGCCAGAATAATGCGGTCTCGTCCCGTTGGGTAGAAGATGCCTCGTTTGTCAGGATCAATAACCTGACCTTGGGCTATACCCTGCCTTTGCAGGTGGCTCAAAAATGCGCGATGCAGTATGCACGGGTCTATTTTTCGGTTCAGAACTTAGCTACCTTTACCGGATACAGCGGGTATAATCCTGAAACCAGCCATGTCACGGATACTTCAACGGCTCCCGGTACGGATTATGGGATGTATCCGCTGGCGCGTACGATTACGCTGGGAATAAATGTTACCTTTTAATTCTTACTTATAATATACTATACATTATGAATGCAATATACAGAACATTACTAATCGGGCTGTCCGGATGTTTCCTGTCTTGTAGTGATTTCTTAGATTTAATGCCTAAAAATGAGTTGGGGGCGGACGAGTTTTACCAGACGGCTGAGCAATTTGAATCGGCGTTAAGCGGTGCTTACTCTATTTTGCAGGAAGGGGAAATCTTTGGCGACTTTTATATATTTGCTGAGATTCCTTCTGACAACACCCGTAATGTGCTTTCCGGATCTGTAACGGACCAGGATGAGTTTGATAAATTTTATATCCGGACCACGAACCCGATCCCGGCGGGATTCTGGAACGTCAGTTACCGGGGGATTAACCGGGTGAATACCATTTTAGGCCGCATTGATGGGATCGAAATGGACCATGAGTTAAAGGCACGGTATAAACTGGAAGCTAAGTTTTTGCGTGCCCTGCTGTATTTCAACCTGGTACGGGTCTTTGGGGATGTTCCGCTTGTATTGACGGAAATAACTATTGACGAAGCCTATCAATACCAGCGGGAACCGCTGGAGAAAGTGTACGCACAGATTATTGCTGACCTGCAGGATGCGGAATCGCTTCCCGCCTCTTATGCGAGGGACCCGGATATAGGCCGGGCAACTTCCGGGGCCGCTAAATCACTCTTAGGAAAGGTGTACCTGACGTTGCAGAACTATGCGGAAGCGGAAAGCAAATTAGCGGAAGTCGTTGGTAGCGGCATGTATGCTTTACTGGAAAATACACCCGGCACCTTAAATATTGATGGGTATGCCAGTGCTTTCCATGCGGATAATCACAACTCGAAGGAGGCGGTATTTGAAATCCAGTTTAAAAAGGGTGGATATGGCGAAGGGAATAAATGGCCCAATTCGTTCGCTCCTGAAAACTCCGGCTCCAATGTCGTGCCGGTAGGAGGTACCTGGGGAAACAATCTGCCGGAAGTAGAAATGTATGAATCGTATGAAGAGGGAGATCTACGGCGTGATTTCTCGATTGGCCTGGGCTACTATGACGCGCGGAAAGATGGGGAATGGGTGCCCTCTATCCATGTCCGGAAATATTTTGATACCCCTTATCAAAATGAAGATTCCAACAATAACTTCCCGGTGATCCGGTATGCCGATGTGCTGCTCATGTATGCAGAGGCGCTTAACCAGAATGGGAAAACGGCCCTGGCCTGTGATTACCTGAATCCGGTGCGCCGCCGTGGGTTTGGCTACCAGACCACAGAATCCTGTCCGCAGGATATCCGGACGAGTGATAAGAATGAATTTTTCTTAGTTGTAGAACATGAAAGGAGGGTGGAACTGGCCTTTGAATGCCATCGCTGGTTTGACCTGATCCGTACCGGCCGTGCTGTGGAAGTCATGACTTCAAAAGGGTTTAAACTGAACCCGACCAACCTGGTTTGTCCGGTCCCACAAAAGCAAATTGATGTGAATCCGGCTTTAACGCAAAATGAATATATAATCACTCCTAAATAACAGAGAGGAGCAACAGATCCGGCCCGGGGTATTAAGCGATTGGTTAATACTCCGGGTTTCTTTTTTTATACGGATATTATTTTATTACATTTGCATGTAGTATAAATCAAAGTACATGATAGAAGAAGAATTGCTTGCCAGGGTGTTGGCCAATGTGGGAATAGAACAGTTGAATGAGATGCAGGAGGCGGTCCTGGAGGTGGGTACAAGCCGGGATCTGGTGTTGTTGAGTCCTACCGGTTCGGGGAAGACGCTGGCTTTTCTGTTGCCGTTGCTGGAGACCTTTAGCGGGGAAGAGAAAAAGATAGAGGCCCTGGTCATCGCACCTTCGCGGGAACTGGCTTTGCAGATTGAGGCGGTTTTCCGTTCGATGGCTACGGGCTATAAGGTGAACTGCTGTTACGGGGGCCACCCCATGCGGACGGAGAAAAAGGCGCTGGAGCATCCGCCTACGTTGCTGATTGGGACTCCCGGACGTATCGTGGACCACCTGGAACGGGGACATCTTGACCTGGATACGGTGCATACCCTGGTCCTGGACGAATTTGATAAGTCGCTGGAACTGGGATTTACCAAAGAGATGAAGGAGATCCTGTCGCATTTGCCGAACACACGCCGCCGGGTGTTGACCTCAGCGACAGAGGGGATAGAGATTCCTCCGTTTACGGGTATCCGCAATCCGGCACGTCTCTCTTACCTGAGTGATGTGAAGGAGACAAAGAACCTGGCGCTGCGATTAGTGAATTCGCCTGTAAAAGATAAACTGGAAACATTATATAAATTGTTGGGTGAACTGGACGGTGGCGCTACGCTGGTGTTTTGTAACCTGCGGGAAGCGGTGGAGCGTGTCAGCCATTACCTGGAGGAGATGGGGGTGGAGAATGAAGCGTTTCACGGGGGCATGGAGCAACCGGACCGGGAACGGGCGTTGTCGCGCTTCCGCAATGGATCCTCCAATGTGTTTATTTCAACGGACCTGGCTTCCCGCGGATTAGATATCCAGGAGGTAAAGCATGTGATCCATTACCATCTGCCTGTCAACGAAGAGGCGTATGTGCACCGGAACGGACGGACGGCCCGTATGCATGCGGAAGGTACGGCCTGGCTGATCCTCAATGAGGTGGAAGAGGTACCTGAATACATCACCCGTGAACCGGATGAGTTTTTCCTCCCGGCCAGCGGACGTAAACCGGCCCGTCCGGAGTGGGTGACCCTGACGATTAACCGGGGGAAGCGGGACAAGGTGAGCAAAAAAGATGTGGTGGGATTCCTATACCAGAAAGGTGGCCTGCAACGGGAGGATGTCGGCATTGTGGAAGTACGGGAGAGTTGCTCGTATGCTGCTGTCAAACGTGGAAAGGAGAAAGAGGCTATTCAGAAGTTGCAGGGAGAGAAGATCAAAGGAGTAAAGGCGAAGATCAGTTGGTAAGTTATTCTTCCGGGTTCCGGTAAACCGGGGGCGGTTCAGTTCTCCTTTATGATTTGTATTAAGTCCCGTAGGGACGCCTTATGTTAGCCCAGGGCAACGCCCTGGGTAATAGGCAGTAACAGAAAAGGAGTGCTGTAAGCACGGCATAATAAAATAGCATACATGCTGGCGCGGATCTCCGAATCCGTGCCTTAGTGCCGGAAGTATTTTAGGCACGGAACCGGAGTTCCGCGCCAGCAGCTTGCCGGCAGTGGCTACGGAAGTAAAAGCGAATTAATTCCCCGGCTTGACCGGGGATCGCAAAGAAGCAGGTCTGTTCTGTGTGTATGCTGATACGGACAGTTTTTATGCGGTCCCCGGTCAAGCCGGGGAACAAGGCGAGCCGTATTCGGAAGATGGAAGAGATAATATCAATAGATAAAAGAATAAAGTGGAAAGAAATGAATGACGATAGAACACCCGGCTCGCAGGTGCCCCCTGTAGAGGACGGTGGGCATGTGGATATTCTGATCAAAAACATCCTGTTCCCGGATATGACGGTGCGGGATATGGCCATTTCCGGAAAGTATATTGCTGAGGTCGGGGTGGATTTGTCTTTTCCGGCTGATACAGTCATAGACGGTACCGGCAAAGCAGTGATACCCGGTCTGGTAAATGGACATACGCATGCGGCGATGACGCTGTTCCGCGGGTTTGGGGATGATATGCCGTTGATGCGTTGGCTGAAAGAGAAGATCTGGCCGTATGAAGCTAAACTGACGGAGGAGGATATTTACCACGGGAGCCGGCTGGCTTGCCTGGAGATGATCAAAAGCGGAACCACTCTTTTTAATGATATGTATTATCATCCGGAAGTAACAGCCCGGGTGGTGGAGGAGATGGGCCTGCGGGCCTGTCTGGGTAGTTCGTGCTTTGACCATTTTAACCCGGACCTGATGGAGAGTTGTAAGCGGGAGAATGAGTTGTTCTTTGGCAGGGAAAAGAAATACAGCGACCGGATTGGGTTTAATATAGCCCCCCATGCCATTTACACCGTGTCCGGAGGGTTCCTGAAGTGGATCCATGACTTTTCGGCAGAGCGCAATCTGCCGGTTCATATCCATGTCGCGGAAACGGAAGGAGAGGTGGCGGATTCGATCCGGGATTTTGGCTGTACGCCTGTGCGTTATCTCCATAAACTTGGTGTATTGTCTCCCCGGATGATCATGGCGCATGTGGTATATGTCGATGAGGAGGAGATCCGGATGTTGGCTGACCATGAAGTGAAAGTAATTCATAATCCGGCGTCTAACATGAAACTGGCGTCCGGTATTGAATTTAAGTTTATGGAAATGCAGGCGGCGGGTGTGACTGTGGGATTGGGAACAGATGGGTGTTCCTCATCCAACAACCTGGACATGGTGGAGGCGATGAAACTGGCAGCTTTGCTGGGAAAAGGATGGCGGAAAGACCCGGAAGCGACTCCGGCTCCGGATGTATTCCGGGCGGCTACGGAGAACGGCGCGAAGGCCTTAGGAATACCAGCCGGAAGGATGGAGCCGGGCTATCTGGCGGACCTGGCGATTGTGAATCTGGCGGCTCCGGCCTTTGTCCCCAATTATCACCTGGTGTCTAACCTGGTCTATGCCGCCAATGGTAGTTGTGTGGAGACGGTGATCTGCGACGGAAAGATCCTCATGGAGCAGGGAAAAGTACCGGGCGAGGAAGAGATCCTGGAACAGGCGGCCCGGATAGCGTATGACCTGATGAAAAGATAAGAATACACCTAAAAATAAGAACTGTATGGAAGATATGATCAGACCCTATAGGGAAACGGCGGAATATATACGTAGCCACATCCGGGTACATCCTAAAACAGGCATCATCCTGGGTAGTGGATTGGGGTCACTGGCTGAACAGATTGAGGAGGCGCAGGTGATTCCTTACCACCAGATCCCTCATTTTAAACATTCGACCGTAGCAGGCCATAAAGGCAACCTGATAGCCGGAATGCTCGAAGGACAGCCTGTCCTGGCTATGCAGGGCCGTTTTCATTATTATGAGGGATATACCATGCAACAGGTTACCTTCCCCATCCGGGTAATGAAACTCCTGGGCATTGAAAACCTGTTTGTCTCCAATGCTGCCGGAGGAATTAATACCTCGTTTAAGATCGGGGACCTGATGATCATCCGTGACCATATCAATATGATGCCTAATCCATTGATCGGACCTAACAACGAGTTTTTCGGTCCCCGCTTTCCGGATATGACCCGTCCGTACGACCGTGCCTTTATCCGGCTGGCAGAAGAGATTGCCGGGAAAGAAGGGATTACCCTGAAAAAGGGGGTGTATGTCGGGCTGACCGGGCCTTCTTACGAAACCCCGGCCGAGTATGCTTTCTATGGTAAACACGGAGGAGATGCCGTGGGGATGAGTACCGTTCCGGAAGTCATCGTGGCACGCCACGCCGGACTCCGTGTCTTTGGTATGTCCGTGATCACCAATGAAGGCTACCATTTCGCCGATGATTTTGTAAACGACGGCAACGACGTAATCATCGCCGCCAACAAAGCCGCAGGCATTATGACACATTTGTTTAAGAAGATAATTAATCATATTTGAGAAGTTAGTAGTTGGTAGTTAGTAGTTGGTAGTACGTTCGCTTCGCTCACTTGGTAGAAAGAAAATAAATAAAATAAGCAGAGCGGGTTTCTACTAAACGAACGAAGTGAGTGTACTACTAACTACCAACTACTAACTACTTTTTAAAAACATTTAGACCATGAACAATTCTACAAGAAGAGATTTTTTGAGAAAAGGGGCAGTGGCTGCTGCCGGAGCGTTATTAATTCCGGAGATCGCGAAAGCGGCTGTTGCAAGTGAACCACGTGTAGGGGCGGCAAAGATTACCTTACAGAAAGAGGCCGTTCTCCTGATGCAGGGCGATTCGATTACGGATGCCGGCAGAAAGCGGGAGGATACGAATTGTAATACGCAGGACCAGCTGGGGAATGGGTATAGTTTGTTTATCGCTGCCCAGCTATTGGCAGGACATGCGGATAAACAACTGAAGATCTACAACCGGGGGATCAGCGGAAACAAAGTGTACCAACTGCGGGACCGCTGGGAAATTGATTGTCTGGCTTTTCATCCGGATGTATTAAGTATCCTGATCGGAGTCAATGATTACTGGCATACCCTGGGAGGTGGCTACAAAGGAACGGTAGAGACGTATGAAAATGATTATCGTTCCCTGCTGCAATACACTAAAAACAAGTTACCTAACGTACAGCTGGTGATCGGTGAACCCTTTATCGTGAAAGGAGGTTCGGCCATCGAGGAACATCGCTGGCTCCCTATGTTTGATGAATACCGGAAAGTGGCGAAAACACTGGCGGGCGAATTCAATGCGGTTTTTGTGCCCTACCAGGCTGCCTTTGATGCCGCTTTGAAGAAAGCGTCGGCACGTTACTGGTCGCATGACGGAGTTCATCCGGATCTGCCTGCGCGGCAACTCATGGCCAGTACCTGGCTGGAAGCAACAGGGCTGAATAAATAGCAGTTTGGTAGTTAGTAGTTAGTAGTTAGTAGTTAGTAGTTAGTAGTTAGTAGTTAGTAGGGGAGAGGACATCTATCCCAAAAGCTGAACGAACGAAGTGAGTCCCTACTAAGTGAGCGAAGCGAACGTACTACCAACTACTAACTACCAACTACCATAAAAATGGGCTTTCCGGTAACCGTTATTTGCCTGAATTTTATTATATTTGCGAAGAGACGTGTTAAAAATACAAGCGTAGTATCTTCGCTAATAACAGAAGAATTATATGAATATTCAACAACTGGAATATATTCTCGCGGTGGATAGCCACCGACATTTTGCGAAAGCGGCAGAACATTGCCGGGTTACCCAACCTACCCTTAGCATGATGATCCAGAAACTGGAAGATGAACTGGGCACCAAAATCTTTGACCGGTCTGTGCAACCGGTAAAACCGACGGCTGCCGGTAAGAAAGTAATTGAACAGGCGCGAAAAGTATTATATGAGACCTCCCTGATAAAAGATATTGTCCATGAAGAGGAGCAATCCCTGAAAGGTGTGTTCCGCCTGGCGGTACTTCCCACGATCGCACCGTATCTGTTGCCCCGGTTTTTCCAGCAGATGACAGACAAATATCCTGAACTGAATATTCATGTCCTGGAGATGCAAACCGCACCTACGCTGGCTGCCCTGATGAACAGTGAGATTGACGCGGCCATTATCGCTTCCCATCCTACGGAAAACCAGTTGCAGGGTGACACGATGTTCTACGATCAGTTTTATGCATATGTCTCCCGGAATGAATCCTTGTATAAAAAGGAACTGGTGCGAAGCGCGGATATCAGTGGGGAACGTCTTTGGTTATTGGATGAGGGACATTGTTTCCGTGACCAGTTGATGCGTTTCTGCCAGATGGAAGAGGTAAAGCTACGCCAGACCGCTTATCAACTGGGGAGTATGGAAACATTTATGCGTATGGTAGAGAGTGGCAATGGAATCACTTTTATCCCCGAACTGGCAGTCGACCAGCTGAGTAAGGAACAAAAGGCGCTGGCCCGTCCGTTCGCGATCCCCAAACCTGTCCGGGAAATCGTACTGGTCACCCGTAAAGATTTTATCCGGCATTCCATTGCCCGTATCCTTTACGAAAGCATCCGCCACGCGGTCCCCAAAGAAATGCTGACCCTGCAACCGTATGAGAAGGTAGT
>JAJQES010000189.1 GCA_021201565.1 Tannerellaceae bacterium | reverse complement strand
TTTCGATGTTGGATTGCTTATGTGTTAATATAATCTTATTATTTGGGTCTTTTGTATAGGAAAGGGTGGATATATCTTTTTTTAAGGGTGAATGTTTAGTTTGGGGATAAATGGGTTCATTATTGATCAACAGGCCGGTAAAGAAGACTTTGGGTTTCTGGGTATTGTATTTGATTTTGCCCGGGGTAAACATAATAAACCCGTCGGTTCCTCCAAATAACATTTCTCCTTTCGTAGTTTTATAACACGACCTGACATAAAACGCTCCGCAAAGATTCAGGTTTTCAATGGCTGATTTAGTAATGGTTCGATTCCTGTACTCGTAGTAATACAATCCGTCATTGGTACTGAACCAGATATCTTTTGTTGAATCATCTTCGAGGATACCGAAAACGGTTTTACCCAGTAGGCCTTCTTTCTCGCCAAAATTGACATAACTGCCGTCCCGGCTTAATTTGTTTACCCCTCCCCCACGTGTTCCAAACCAGATATCAGACCCGGAAGTGATGCAAAATGAACAGAGGTTATTGAGTGCATACGGTGCGTTCTCAACATAATAATGGTTTAGGATACGCCGGGTTTTCGCATCTACCATGTAGGCTCCGCCGTGTGTCACCAGCCACAGATTGTTGTCTTTATCATGGAACAAGGTCTCTACATGCATCCGGACCCGGTTTCCTTTTGCATCAAATATAGAAACCATTTCCACGGTTCCTTTTTTCAGATCTTTATACATTAATTCCGAATCCGGGTCTGTCATCCAGATACCTGAATCTCCTTCCGGCAGAAAATCGTAAATACTTAATTGCTGGGAGGTAACCGGATGTAGCATCTCCAGGTCTGTAAAACGTTGCTGTTGGGCATCGAATTGTTCCATCCCTCCGTTGAAGGCTGATATTTGCAGGCGGTCCTGCGTCCGGTCGTACCGCAGTTGCTTTATCATATTGGACGTTATCCCTGTCTTGTTTCCCTGTGTATAGTAGGAGAACCGGTCAGTTTTCCGGTTCCAGTAATTCAGTCCTCCTCCTTCGGTACCTATCCATATATTTCCTTCTTTATCTTCTTCAAAACAACTTACAATAGGGTGGTTGAGCCCTCCCGGGGTGGCTTTAAAGTAGCTGACATTGTTATCAAAAAAAGTCATATAGGCTAATTTTCCACCATACGTACCAATCCATACACCTCCGTCGGGATCGGGATAAATATACCATACCGAATTATTGGGCAAAGATTGTGTATCGTGAAGATTGAACCGTAGAAGACTGATCTCCTCCGTATGCGGATCTAACAGGAACAGTCCCGTTTGGGTGGCTGCCCAAATGATATTGGAAGCATCTATATAAAGTTTTTTTGCACTGGCCGATTTATCGTATCTGCGTGACAGGTTATAGTGTTTTACGACCTGGCCATTGCCGTCACATTGAAACAGGCCATCCATGTGAGTGAGTATATAAACGGCTTCATTGTACTCTATCACATCCCTGATGATATGGCTGTCATCCCCTATTACGGCAAACAGACTGTATTCGCCGGTTTCTTTATTTAACCTGTATAGTTTACCTGTTGAGCCAATATACAGGTGTTCACGGGTACAGATTAACTCCGTCATAACAAGATCCGGTTCTATCGAATAGGAAGTAATCTCAGACGGCCGGGCGGGATGGAATGACTCTAATTTACTATTCCGGATCAGCCATAACGTTCCATCTTCTCCGGGTGCAATCGTTCCGATGTTTTCTTCCAAAAGAAGTTCAAACTCTTTTGTTTGATAATTAAACCTCAACAATCCATGATTGGTGCAAACATATAATTGCCCGGAAACATCCGTGATGACTTGTCCGTATGACCAGTAGGAGCCGGGTAAAAAGCAGGTGACCCAATCGTTCATCTGGGTGAACGTATTCCCATTATATACGAATAACGCGTCATAGCCGCTAAACCAGATGCGTCCGATACTATCTTTTGTTATACAATGAATCCCTCCGTAATAGGAAGTTTCAGGCATGGTATGGAATCTGTAATCAGATACATTCAGGGCAAAACAGGGAGTATATAATAAAACGCAAAGGAACGCAGTTAACAAATATCTCATATTCAAATTGCTAAAATCAGTTTTTTCATTGGGTCAGGACAAAGTTAGCAAAATAAATAAGAAGAAAGACTGCCTGTAAGCTCCTCTATTTGTTTTTCACAAAAAAAGCTTTGATCGTCTCAGACCTGGGATTCTCTTTATGCCGCCTCCAGTTGGCAAGAGCCCTTTCAGAAGAAACATTCGCATAGCAGTAAACACATCCGTGGAGGCAGGTATGGTATTCGCCGATGTCTTTGCTCACCATGCAACCGCAGAAGCTACGTTGTCCCCTATCTTTGTTATTTCTTACTTTTTCCACCTTCATCACCGGATTAAACAGGTCCGGGAATGTAACCTTTACCTTTAGAAAGTCCATCAAATTCTTGTCGTGGTGGAACAGACGGATAATCAGGTCTTCATCTATGCAGCTATTGGGTATCACTCCGAATCTGTCCAGTGGAAAACGTTCCGCACAGGTGGCCAGGGTAAATCTCCATGCGCGGTTTAGTTGTTGCAGGCCGGCAGCCAGTTCTTCCATCGTATGTTCGTCGAACTCCCGGTAAGCGACCTGTTGTTTGCGCAGGTTTTGTTGTACTTTGCGGTAATTATTGATATCCGCAAAACTAAACACCAGCTTTTCCGTATATCCTTTCAATTGATCCCCAATTCCTCGTATCTTCTCTAATAATTCCTCTACTCCTACCGTATCCGTTAGCAACAAGGGATCAAAACGCCAGATTACCTTTTCCTTTCCCAACCGTTCCGATAACCGGATAAAAGTTTCCACCCGTTCCGCAACAGGCGGCACACCCGGCTCCAGCCCTTCTTTTTCATAATCATTAAGGGTAAACTGGATATAATAATTGGGAATCCGTTCATCAAAAAAATCCAGGTGCTTTAGCAGAGGCACCGGATTCTTCGACCAGAAAACAATCAGTCGTGCGTTGTCGAAAGAAACATACAAAGACACCCCGTTAAAAGGATTGATCCACTTCACATACCCCACCTGTATCCGGTTAACCAACCAATCGGCATAAAAAGCCGGAATATCCGTAGCCCGGCTCGCCGAAATAACAACCGGCGCCTGCGCTGCCACCGTTTCCCCATCCGGCAGGATGATTTGTTTCTTTTCCCAGTTCATGGATACTTGTTTGTTATAAGACAAAAATACGATTTTTTTGGTGGGAATGATTCTTTATGTATGTGTGCATCTGTTTAAATAAATCTATTATACCAACCAAACACCCTCTCATACCCAAACTCCCAATAAATTTCCTTATCTTTGAGAATCAACTAAAAAACAACATTATGGCAACGATCGAAACCATCTGTTTAGGCAATCTCAGGACAGAAGCAACACACACCCAATCGGGAGCGAAAATCCAAACCGATGCACCTACCGACAACAACGGTAAGGGCGAAGCCTTTTCGCCTACCGATTTAGTGGCGACAGCATTGGGTAGTTGTATAATGACCATTATGGATATGTTTGCTCGGGAACACCAATTAGACCTCACCGGAACCCGTATGGTAACAGAAAAAGTGATGTTGTCCGACCCCAGACGGATCGGAGAGATTAAAATCGACATCTATTTCAAAGGAGAGTTTTCCGACAAACAAAAAACCATGCTCCGCCGGGTAGCAGACACCTGTCCGGTCGGTAAATCCCTGCACCCCGACCTGATACAGACCATCACCTTTCATTTTGAAAAGTAATAAACGAATAAAAATATGGCCGCATTCTTTATAGTCAATATTGAGATACCCGATAAAGATGACCGGGATACATACGATGAGTATATCGCCAAAGTAAAACCTATTGTGGAAAGTTATGGAGGAGTTTATATAGTACGGAGCGAAACTATCTCTTTATTTGCAG
>JAJQES010000523.1 GCA_021201565.1 Tannerellaceae bacterium | reverse complement strand
GGTATATATCCACATAAGCAAACATTTTATTCATTACTTTAAATACTAATATATTTTCCGCGCCTCTGCCAAACTTCGCAAATGGAAAACTTTCAGAGGCACCCCGGATAGAAAGACAGTACAATCTTAGTTCTTCAATATTCATAACGCTTTTTCTCAGGCTGTTTTCACATGGTAAATTTACAGTCAAACGAACATAAATTATAAAAAATCTACTTTATCTGTACAAAAAAGA
The DNA here is from genome assembly GCA_021201565.1 of Tannerellaceae bacterium. Classification (GTDB taxonomy): domain Bacteria; phylum Bacteroidota; class Bacteroidia; order Bacteroidales; family Tannerellaceae; genus UBA4116. The sequence goes on along the minus strand of JAJQES010000523.1, from coordinate 3,722 downwards.
CTATTTTTGTCTACTAAATATACGATCGTTTTTATTGTGAACAGAAAGTTTTTTCTGCATATACATATATTATCTATATTTTTTTTCCTCCTTTCCGGTATGCATATACAGGCGCAGGGAAAAAAATTCACTGTTGTCATTGATCCCGGTCACGGAGGAAGAGATGCCGGTGCAGTAGGCTCATCCAGTAAAGAGAAAGATATTGTTCTGGCTGTTTCCCTGAAATTGGGAAAACTGATAACAGATAACCACCCGGATGTAAAAGTAGTGTATACCCGCTCGACAGATACATTTATTCCACTGAACCAACGGGGTACTATCGCAAATAATAATAAAGGAGATTTATTCATCTCTATTCATGCCAACTCGGTAGGGGGTAACCGCTCTGCAAAGGGTACTGAGACCTTTACGTTAGGGTTACACCGCACAGAAGAAAACCTGAAACTGGCGATGAAAGAAAACGCAGCTATTTTGCTGGAGGATGACTACAAACAAAAATATGAAGGATTTGATCCGAGCTCTATTGATTCCTACATCATGTTTGAATTTATGCAAAGTCTTTATGTGGAACAGAGTATCAACTTTGCGTCTGAAATAGAAAAAGAGTTCGTCAGACATGCCAGGCGGAGTAGCCGGGGTGTCAAGCAAGCCGGCTTTATTGTGTTGTGGCAAACCACTATGCCAAGTGTATTGATAGAACTTGGATTTATTTCTCATAAGGAAGAAGAAACTTTCCTGAAATCAGTGAATGGACAAACCAAAATGGCAGAATCCATTTATAACGCCTTTAAGAAATATAAAGGAGATTATGACCGGAAACAGGGAATTCCATCTGTAGCCTCCAATGGCACGAATAGTACCTCTCCCTCTACTGTCACGAATACGCAGAATATAACCGGCAAAATTGTCTATAAAGTACAAATACTTGCCACGGATAAAAAACTGCCGGAAAATTCAAAGCAGTTAAAAGGATATAAAAATGTGGATTTTTACCAGGAAAACGGTTTATATAAATATACCTATGGTGAAACGACAGAGCTGAATGAAATTCAGAAAATACGCCGCCAGGTAGTAAAAGATTTTAAAGACGCTTTTGTTGTGAAATTCAGAGACGGCAAAAAGGTCACTAATTGACAGAGAAAAAATTTTATTATACATATAGAAAATGAAACTTTTGACAAAAGAAGCAAAGATCGGGATCGTAACGATTATAAGTCTGGCATTACTGTATATCGGAATCAATTACCTGAAAGGGATCAATCTTTTCAAACCGGTAAATCATTATTATGTGAAGTTCGATAATGTAAAAGATGTAACTGTTTCCAGTCCGGTATATGTAGAAGGCTTTAAGGTGGGTCTGGTCCGCTCTATTACTTATAATTACCAAACGACAGATGACATTACAGTAGAAATCAGTCTGGATGAAGGCATGCACATCAATAAAGGAAGTAACATAACCATTGTAAAAAGCTTATTAAGTGGTGGAGAACTCCATATCAACCTCAACAAAAATAATCCTGAATTTTATAAATCCGGAGCTACCCTGGAAGGACGTATGGGGGATGATATGCTGGAGACGGTTCAGGAAAAATTATTACCGGGTGTAGAAGCGCTGTTGCCTAAAATTGATTCCATCCTGACCTCTATCAATAATCTGTTAAGCCATGAGGCTCTTGGACAATCCCTGACCCATATCCAGCACTCGACTGCAAATCTGGAACAATCCACACGTGTGCTAAATGGTTACCTAAGCCGGGATGTCCCGGTACTGATGGAAAATATTAAAACGACAACGGAGAATTTCGCAACGATAAGCGGACAGTTAACAGAACTGGATTTCAGAAGATCGCTGGATGGGATAAACGCGACTCTGGATAACCTTACTCTGACTACAAACAAATTAAATTCAAATGATAATACGCTTGGATTGCTACTTAATGACAGACGTTTATATGAAAATCTAAACAGTACCGCATCGAATGCGGCCAGCTTGTTTGAGGATATTCAGGCAAACCCAAAACGGTATGTCAGATTCTCCGTATTTTAAATCAGAAGAAAACAAATCCAAGCTACCAAAAGTTTTGCTTATTTAGAATGATTCCATTTAATATTTTATTTTCTGCAATCATTTTGTAACATTGCAATCTCCTTTGAATTAAAGGGGTATTTGAGTCGACAAGAGACAGTATTATAACTTTGAGTAAAAATTCCTAACCAAAGGAAGTGCCTTTATTTCAGGGCAATTTTCCTTTATTTTGAATAAAAATAGATTTTTTTTGCCAGTGAATGCTAATTGGCTGATATCAAAGACAATATTAAAAAATAAAAAATTGCAAATAATGTACCCCCTTTTTTTTTCAGAATATATTTCAAAACTTTGTAGTTGCAAATAGAAGGTGTTTTTAGATTTAGAATATAGAAGATGCAGGTTAATTATCAAACTTTGTGGAATAAATGTCTGTCTGTCATAAAAGATATTGTACCGGAGGCCGTTTATAACACCTGGTTCGTACCTATCGTCCCTCTCTCCTACGAGGGAAATAAATTTACGATTCAGGTTCCGAGTCAATTCTTTTATGAATATCTGGAGGAGAAATATGTAAGTGTTCTGAAGGTGACCCTTTACAGGGTGATCGGCCCGGGTACGGAATTAAACTACCGTATCATGGTAGATAAGTCTACCGGTGGAACCGTCGACTATCCGGCTGAAAAAGGCTCTATGGTCGTAAAAAACATAACTTCCAAGGAACCGGCAAACGCAACAACTCCATTCACACAGAGTGCACCGAAAGAGCTGGATCCACATCTGAACCCTAAATATAATTTTGATAACTATTTTGAAGGCACAAGCAATAAAATGGTTCGTACTTCCGGAGAAGCGGTTGCACAGAATCCGGGAAAAACAACCTTCAATCCTCTTTTTGTATTCGGTCCCTCCGGTGTAGGGAAAACTCACCTTTGCCACGCTATCGGTACACGTATTAAAATGATGTATCCGGAGAAAAGAGTATTATATGTATCTTCTCATCTATTCCGTGTACAGTTTACAGATGCTATCCGTAAGAATACCACCAACGACTTCCTCAATTTCTACCAGAACATTGATGTGTTGATCCTGGATGATATTCAGGAAATGATCGGGATGGATAAAACACAAAATACATTTTTCCATATTTTCAACCATTTGCATCAATTGGGGAAACAGTTAATCCTGACTTCGGATAAAGCTCCGGTTGACCTGCAGGGTATGGAAGAACGGCTTATTACCCGTCTGAAATGGGGTTTGACAGCTGAATTATCCCGTCCGGATCTGGATCTCCGGAAAAAGATCCTGAAAAATAAGATCAATCATGACGGGATTACTATTCCGGATGAAGTATTTAATTTTATTGCAAACAACGTAACAGAAAATATCCGGGATCTGGAAGGGATTTTGGTTTCTCTGATGGCCAATTCCGTTATTAATAACCGGGAGATTGATCTGCCGTTGACTAAACGGGTGATCAGCCAGGCCGTACGACTGGAGAAAAAACAAATTTCTATTCAAATGATCCAGGAGATCGTTTGTAACTATTTTAATCTGGAACAATCGGCCATTCAGACACGCTCCCGCAAACGGGAGATCGTACAGGCCCGCCAGATTACCATGTATCTTTCAAAAAAATATACAGATTGTTCTTTCTCACATATTGGTAAAATTGTGGGCAAAAAAGATCATGCGA
>JAJQES010000349.1 GCA_021201565.1 Tannerellaceae bacterium | reverse complement strand
ATTTTATCTGTTAACATCCTGAGCCGGCTACCTATCGCCATTTTACCTGTTTGATTAAAGAAATCCATATCTGTTTTGCTTTATGTTTTTAATTCCGTAATTGGTTACGCAAATGTATGAGCTATTTTTTATTTATGCAAGAAGTTAAAGTAGTAAAATCCTGTCAGGCTTACATCTATAAATTAAAAGTCATGGGGTGGATACCCGGATTGATATAAAGGTTCCTTTTTTTTCCTGCCTTTTATCCTACTAATTATCTTACTAATATATTCCCGTAGTACTTTTAGTAAGAAAACCTCTCCTACCATTACACATCCGGTTAGCCCACCGATTAACAGGTAAATGAATGGATATAAAAAGAAATCTTCCAGGTTGGGTTCTTTCAGAAAAGAGATTGCGTAAAAAGCTATAATTGCTGTAAAAATGCCGTGAATAAGAGCGGGAATCCGAATGTCTTTGGCTTCTTTCATGCAACATCCTGCGATCAGTCCATTGAGAATACTAACCCCAAAAGAAAGACAAGCAAAGATTATAACGGCTCCACTGATAAGATTATACATCATATTAGGACGGAAATTTTTAGGCAAAACTACCATGTGAAACAGCACTACGGCCCAGGTAATGGTGTTGAGGAGTATCGGAATATATTTTCTCATATAAACATAGTATAAATGATAAAAAGAAACGGTCAATCCAGATCTCCAAACCGGTGAATGTATCCTTCTTTATCTTTATTTTCTTTTTCTTGTGATTTAACTGTGGACTTTCTTCGTGTCGCTTTCGTTATACCGGCTATTACTAACTTTGTCAGAAAAGCAACTCCGGCCATTACACCTCCTGTCACTCCTCCGATGAGCGGGTAAAGGAGTATATAGGGCAGACCTACCAGATCCGGAAAAGTGAGTGTATAGAGCATGATAATCAATGTGAAAATACCGTGAATGATGGCCGGAACACGAAGCTCTTTTGTTTCTTTTATGCATATTCCTGTTATGATTCCATTGAGAATACTAATCCAAAAGGAAAAATAAGCAAAGACTATTATAGCTGCACCGCCAAGATCAAACATCATATTACGGTGAAAACCTCCGGGCAGGGATAACATATAGCCAAAAACCACCCCCCAGGTGATTATGCTGAAGATTACCGGAATATATTTTCTCATATAAATTACTAATACTCTCTTTCTCCAAAAATTTTTGAACCTACCCGTATCATGGTGCTGCCTTCTTCCAGGGCTACCGGATAGTCGTCGCTCATGCCCATAGACAGAACAGAGAATTCCGGGTCATCAGGAAACCAGGTGGCCCGGATTGAATCAAACAACTCTTTTAATTGCCGGAACTCCGAACGGACCAGTTCTTCATCATCCGTAAAAGTGGCCATCCCCATTAATCCGGTAATCCGGATATTGGAAAAGGTTTTCCACTCTTCGTTAGCCAGGAATGCCAACACCTCTTCCGGTGAGAAGCCGTGTTTGCTGTCTTCTGTGGCTACATGAATTTCCAGTAACACCCGGATAGTCCGGTTATGCCTGAGTGCCTGTTTGTTGACTTCCTGTACTAATTTCAGGGAATCAATGCTGTGGATCGTATGGATATAAGCAGCAATGTCCTTTACTTTGTTGCTTTGTAAAGGACCAATAAAATGCCACTCAATATCTTTGGGTAAAACAGCCTGTTTGGCTTTTAATTCCTGTGCCCGGCTTTCTCCGAATATGCGTTGCCCGGCTTCATAGGCTTCGGTCAATGCTTCCATAGGGTGGAATTTAGACACAGCTACCAGGGTAACTCCTTCCGGTAGTGACGCTTTGATCTGTGTTATATTCCTTTGTATATTCATTGTTTTTGTTCTGCAATCAGTTCCTCTTCTGATTTTTCTTTTACTCCTCCTTCCGCGGTGAATGGGAAAACATCCATAATATTTGTTTCTGCAATGGATGCAATGGTATAGTCAGCCAATGTCCCTTTCATTCCCTCTTCCAGCACAGCCAATGCTTCTTTCAGGGTGCTGGCCTGGGCCATCATAGCAGCACCGGTCTTTTTTTCTGCTCCGCTCTTTTCATCCAGAGTAATAAAAAATACTTTGATACGGTAAAAACGGTCTCCGTTTTCGTTGAAGAATAATTCCGATAAGCGTACCCGTTTAATATCTGTTACAGTGAATTCCCCGGTGATAAAAGGACGCATCTCTTCAATGATACGGGCTTCTGCTTCAGTAAATGACAGGGCATCTACCAGGTAAGGCTCGGTTACTTTCTTTTGCATTCCATTTTCCATCATCTTCTCGAAGGAAACCTTACATTCAAACCAATTGTGCATTTTATTTCTTTTTAAGTGTCAATAGAATTAATTCATCCGGCTGTTCCCGATGAACATGCAAATATACAAAGTCAAAATGAAATTCGGCAGATAAAATGAACTCAAACCTCCATCAGCCCGGAGAATAATGGTTTGTTTTTTTATCTTTGTCTCTCTAACTATAATATACATGGAAACATACAAAGCAAAGGAAAACCGGTATGATACAATGAGCTACCGGCGTTGTGGGAGAAGTGGTATTCTGCTTCCGGCTATTTCACTGGGGTTGTGGCATAACTTCGGAAGTGTGGATGTCTTTGACCATTTTATCCGGATTGCACATACGGCTTTTGACCGGGGAGTCACTCATTTTGACCTGGCTAATAACTACGGTCCGGTGTATGGTTCGGCAGAGGAAAATTTCGGCCGTATCCTGAAAAAGGGATTAGGAAATTACAGGGATGAACTGATCATTTCCACAAAAGCCGGGTATGATATGTGGCCGGGACCTTATGGAAACCGGGGAAGCCGGAAATACCTGATGGCCAGTCTGGACCAGAGCCTGAAACGGATGGGACTGGAGTATGTGGATATTTTTTATTCACACCGTCCGGACCCGGAAACCCCTATAGAGGAAACCATGGGAGCACTGGCGGATATGGTTCGCCAGGGGAAAGCGTTGTACGTAGGTATTTCTAACTACAATGACCAGCAAACACAAAAAGCGCTGGAGGTCTTAAGGGAGTATAAAGTGCCCTGCCTGATTCATCAGGCCCGGTATTCCATGCTGGACCGCTGGACGGAACCGGCTTTGTTGCCACTTTTAGAGGAAAAAGGAGTGGGGATGATTGCTTTTTCTCCATTGGCCCAGGGCATGTTATCGGATAAATATCTGAAGGGGATCCCGCAAAACTCACGGGCAGCCAAATCAACCGGCCATTTACAAACCGGTTGGATCACAGAGGAGGTGATCCGGAAAGTAAACCTGTTGAATGATCTGGCCAAACAACGGGGGCAAACCCTGCCGGAGATGGCCATTGCCTGGTTGTTGAGAAAACCTGTTGTTACCAGTGTCCTGATCGGTGCCAGTTCAGTGGAGCAATTGGAGGATAACCTGAAGGCATTGGACAATGTAAGTTTTACGGAGGAGGAAATTCTTTTGATAGAGAATATTCTTTTTTAGGAATGACTTCTCCCTAAGTCTTGACTCAGAGTTCGGTCTTAGCCAAAGGACGGCATAAATTATGATTTATTGACCTGTTGCTGTTTTAGTATGCCGTGTTTATTGTTATAGGCTATACCCGGGGCGTCCCTCCGGGACTTAAAGCAGATAGTTTAACAGCTCCGGTAAACCGGGATCTATCCATCTGCAATCAAGCCGGAGGACATTTATCGCCTTTTGGGTTAAGCCTGTTTTTATGCTCTTCTGAACAAAGAAACGATCCAGAGGAGTAGCAAAGCACCGATGGTGGACATAATGATGGAACCCAGGATGCCGTTCATGGCTAATCCGAGTAAACCGAATACCCATCCGCCAATAACACCTCCAATAATTCCTACGATCAGATTGACAACCAGCCCATAACCGGCACCTCTGAAAATTTTACCGGCCAGAAAACCGGCCAGGATCCCTATAATGATTGATATTAATATTCCCATATTTATCTGTTTTTAAGTAATTGAT
>JAJQES010000518.1 GCA_021201565.1 Tannerellaceae bacterium | reverse complement strand
CCCAATATGACGGATGACTATCAGGCGCTGAAAGAATTTGTGGAAACCCGAAAGAGCGAAGAATTGTTGAAAGAGTGGATTATTAAAAAACAAAAAACGACATACATCCGAATCAGTGAGGGTTGGAGAGATTGTGATTTCGAGTACCCCGGCTGGATTAAAGAATGAGAGCAGAAAAGAAATTTTTTTATACCGTATTTTTCTTTATTCTGATCAGTCCTTTTTTATTGAAAGGACAACGGGATAACACTCCCGGAAGAACTAAAATCTTTTTGGAGCATGCGAATTCGTTGTCATTTGATAGAGAGAGGAATGAAGAAGTGCAGGTTTTAATAGGAGATGTCCGTTTTCGTCATGACAGTTCCTATATGTTCTGTGACAGTGCTTATTTCTATGAATTGAGTAATTCACTCGAAGCTTTTAGTAATGTGCGCATGGAACAGGGGGATACTCTGTTTGTGTATGGGAACTATCTGTTTTATGATGGAAATACCCAATTAGCCCAGCTCCGGGAAAATGTGCGTATGGAAAATGGAGAAATGACTCTTTTTACGGATAGCCTCGATTATGACCGTCTGGAAGATGTGGGATATTATTTTGAAGGAGGTATGATTGTGGATGACGAAAATGAACTTACTTCTATTTACGGACAATATTCTCCTCAAACCAAATGGGCTATTTTTAATGATAGTGTAGAGCTGCATAATGAACAGTTCGTTCTTTATTCGGATACTCTTCATTATCATACAGAGTCCAAAGTAGCAACTATTTTAGGCCCTTCTGTTATTGTATCCGATAGTGGAACCATCTATTCTTCCCGTGGCTGGTATGACACGCTGAATAATATTGCGATTCTTCTGGACCGTTCGGAAGTTCACTCAGGAGAAAAAGTGTTAATAGGAGATTCTATTTATTATGACCAGGAGCTTGGCTTTGGTGAGGCTTTTGGAAATATGCATCTGGTAGATACCTTACAGAATCTTACATTGGAAGGAAATTATGGTTTTTTTGATGAGCTGACTGATTTCGCATTTGCGACAGATAGCGCACGTTTACTGGAATACTCTACTACTGATACCCTCTATTTGCATGCTGACACTCTGAAAATGATCACGATTGACGAAGAATTCCGGGAGTTGAAAGCTTATTATGGAGTGCGCTTTTTCCGTACGGATCTTCAGGGAGTGTGTGATTCTATGCAGTTTAATACCCGCGATTCGGTTTTGTATATGTATCATGATCCGATCCTTTGGAACGAAGCATATCAAATCTATGGGGATACGATTCATGTTTTTATGAATGATAGCACCATAGACCGGGCCCATATTTTTGATTTCGCTTTCTCGGTACAGCATTTAGATTCCTCTTATTACAATCAGCTGAAAGGGAATGATATGATGATCTATTTTGATAATCAGGAATTGAGGCAGATTGATGTAAGTGGGAATGCTGAGTCTATTTTCTATCCGTTGGAAAATGATGGCTCTAAGGTTGGATTGAATGAAACAAAAAGTCCTTATCTTTCTATCTGGACAAGAGAAAATAAGCTGGAGAAGCTGAAAATATGGCCGTCTCCCAAAGGATCTCTTACTCCTATACCGGATTTGACACCGGACCAGAAAACATTGAAAGACTTTTACTGGTTTGATTATATACGTCCGAAAGATAAAGATGATATATTTAATGTCGTTAAAAAGCGGGCGGAAGATGTACAGGTAAGGACCAATAACCGGTTCAGACATGATTTTGACGATTAAAAAGATAAGTTATGGCATTTTTTTCATTTTATAACACCCGTAAACCCCGCCAGTTTGATCGTAAGCCTATTTATTATGATCCGCGGAAAGAGGCATTAGAGGAACGAATCAATAAGGCCAAAAGAGAGTTAGGTATGGAAGTGCCTGATGAAGAATATAAGCCAAATATAAAAGGTACATTTATAGAAGGTACTTCTCATTTGAAAAAAAGTAAAATGAAAGGGGAGAACGCCCGTAGCCGTACCTATAAAAATGGGAAACTGGTTCTTTTCCTTATTCTTTTGTTATTTATCTTCTGGTTTATTTTCTTAAAATGAGTGATATCATTCATTTACTGCCCGATGCGATAGCCAATCAGATAGCGGCCGGAGAAGTGATCCAGCGGCCGGCTTCTGTTGTGAAAGAGTTAGTCGAAAACTCTATCGATGCAGGTGCTTCCTCTATTCAGGTAAATATAAAGGATGCCGGCAGAACATTGATCCAGGTGATTGATGATGGGAAAGGTATGTCTGAAACGGATGCCCGTATGGCGTTTGAACGGCATGCTACGTCCAAGATCTCTTCTGCAGAAGATTTATTTGCTCTTCATACAATGGGTTTCAGAGGGGAAGCCCTGGCCTCTATTGTGGCGGTGGCACAGGTGGAATTGCGAACCCGCCTGAAAGGAACGGAGTTAGGTACCCGGTTAGTAATAGCAGGGTCTGCTTTGCAGGAAATTGAAACGGATAATTGCCAGGAGGGTAGTATCTTTTCGATAAAAAATCTGTTTTTTAATGTTCCGGCCCGCCGGAAATTCCTTAAATCCAATGAAACGGAATTCCGGAATATCATTTATGAATTTGAACGGGTTGCCCTTGTCAATCCACAGATTAGTTTTTCACTTTATCATAACGATACCGAGATTTTCAATTTACCGGAATCCGGTTTACGTCAACGTATTGTCAATATATATGGAAAAGCACTGAATCAAAAGATGCTTTCCATTGATGCTCAAAGTTCCCTGGTTACTATTTCCGGGTATGTGGGACGTCCTGATTCTACCAGAAAACGGGGAGCATTACAATATTTTTTTGTGAATGGACGTTTTATGAAACATCCTTATTTTCATAAAGCGGTTATGGCTGCCTATGAGCAATTAATCACCTCTGGTGACCAGCCTAATTATTTTATTTATTTCACGCTTGACCCCTCTACCATTGATGTAAATATACATCCAACCAAAACGGAAATAAAATTTGAAAATGAACAACCGATCTGGCAGATACTGGTTGCCTCGGTACGGGAAGCATTGGCTAAGTCAAGTGCTATACCTACCATTGATTTTGATAATGAAGGAGCTATTGATATTCCGGTCTTTAATCCGGTAAAGCAACAGGACACTTCTTTTTATGTAGAGCCAACCGTGAAAGTAAATCATGAATATAATCCTTTTGAATCTGCGCAGGGTTCGTATGCCAAACCGGAGTTTGACTGGGCAAAATTGTATAAAGATTTTGAAGAAGAGAAGGAGAATATTGATTGGGAAACGCAAACGGTACCTGTGTTGTCTGCGGATGCACCTTCAGATATTTCTGTAACAGATCAATTGTTTGGGGCGCTTACTAATCCATGTTATCAATATAAAGGACGTTATATTGTTACCTCTCTTAAGTCAGGATTAGTGCTGATAGATCAACACCGGGCCCATGTACGTATATTATATGATCAGTATCTGTTTAATATAACACAACGGAAAAGCGCTTCCCAGCAATTGTTGTTTCCGGAAATCATTGAATTTACTACAGCGGAGGCTGCTGCATTAGCTCCTATCCTGGAAGAATTACATTCTGCCGGATTTGATCTGAGTAATCTTGGTAATAATAGTTATGCTATTAATGGATTACCTTCCGGACTGGAAAATCAAAATCCTCCGGTTATTGTTCGTGATATTGTCTCTAAAGCCATGGAAACCGGTTGTCATGCCGGAGAAGAGATTTGTAAGTGTATCGCTTTAGCTATCTCTAAAGCAACTGCTATTCCGGTTGGTAAATCCTTATCTACGGAAGAGATGGACCATTTGGTTGCCTCTTTATTTTCCTCCTCGGATTCTAATTTAACTCCGGAAGGAAAAACTATTATCTCTTTACTAACAGACGAAGAGATCGAAAAGCGGTTTCATTAATACATTATTAGATACAATACACTGATTCCCGCACTTGATGCGGGATGGCATAAGAACTTCTGGAATAACGGACATTGTAATTGATAATGTTCGTAATGTTTTATCATTCTTTTTTTCTGGTTGTTTTGTATGTATTTAGAGTATAGAGGACGCAGAATTCTAAGACCTATGCAAGTATAT
>JAJQES010000174.1 GCA_021201565.1 Tannerellaceae bacterium | reverse complement strand
GCAGCTGGGGTACCATTTGCTGGCCTGTGTACCGGCTGGCAGAGATCTACCTGAATTATGCCGAAGCCTGTAATGAGAAACCAAATCGCGATGAAGCAGAAGCCCTGAAGTATATCAATAAAGTCAGAAACCGGGTGGGACTGAATAACCTGGAAGTAGCCTATCCGGAAGTGAAAGGCAACCAGGAATTGTTCCGGAAACTGATCATGAAAGAACGCATGGTAGAACTGGCATTTGAGGGACATCGTTATTATGACAGCCGTACCTGGATGACAGCCGTAGAAGAGAGTGACGGTCCGATGTATAACCTGAATCTGGCGGCAACCGATTATGAATCCTCCTGGGAAAGAACAGATAAAATATGGCCGCACAATTTTGTATTCAAACCGGCCTATTATCTCTTCCCGATGAATCAAAGCCAGTTGAATGAGATGCAGAATTATACCCAGAATTACGGATGGTAACCTTATTAAATGAATGATTATGAGAAATAGAATACGATATAGTTTACTCCTTGGGTGGATCCTGCTGTTTACCGCCTGTGACGACTATTTACTGAACAATATGGTAGATGATAAAGTCTATCTGCTGAAAGCCGGATTTCACCGGGCAGAGATTTCAGAAGTGGAATCATTCTATGAGTTATATGTGATCAAATCAGGAGCCGGACAACAGGCTGTCACCCTAAAACTGGAGATCGACGAAAGTGTACTCACGGCTTATAATGAAGAGGAAGGAACGGCTTACCGTCTTTTACCTTCGGACTCTTATACCCTTTTATCCAACACCATCGGGTTTGACGAAGAAGGCTACCGGGAGGCATTCCGGTTTGACTTCAACATGCCGCGTATGAGGAGCCTGTTGGAAGAAGAAGGAGAAATATTTGCCTTACCCTGCCGGGTGACTATTCCAGGCCATGAGATCGAGGCTTCACGCCCGGATGAAATGTATTCGATCATAGCACTCGCTTTGAAAAATGACTATATTGAGTTTAGCGAATGGGGGGTAATGGCCGGTGTGAGACTGTACCCGGACGCGACTGATAAGGATAGTACAAGTTATCTGATCCGTACGAATTACAGGAATGAGCAGGATATTACTTTTACACTGGAAGTAAAAGAAGAACTATTGGATGAATACAATCAGGCCAACGGAACTTCTTACCTGTTATTACCGGAAGCGGCCTACGGATTCAATGAAGCGGAATGGAATGTTCCGGCCAATGCCCGTGAAAGACGTTTCTTTGTGAACCTGTTCCGCAGTGGATTACTGAAAGACGGAAGGTTCCTGTTTGGGGAATACATGCTGCCGGTTCAGATTACGACTGTTTCAAAATACGGCATTAATCCCGAACAGTCCGTCATGTATATACCTGTTAGTTTTATTCCGTATGAATTTGACCGCAGCAGCTGGCAGATCATTGATTATTCCGATCAGGATGTGGATAATCCCGCATCGGCTATACTGGATGGCAATCAGGATACATTCTGGCACAGCTACTGGGGCGACCAGAATGCACCGTTACCCCATTATGTGATCATAGATATGCTGGAAGAAAAAGAGGTATCACAGATTGAACTCTGCCGCAGGTTATGGTCTACCGATACCCGTACGGTTGAAATTGAGTTCAGTATGGATGGAACGGTCTTTACAAATGTAGGAAAGGTTGAGTATGGCTATGCAGAATGGTGGGAGTCATCACTTCGTGTACTCAATATTACCCCCACGAAGGCGCGGTATGTCAAAGTGATCGCAACTGAAAGTAATAATCCTCCTCATACCAGCATCGCTGAAGTTTACATCAGGGGAACCCGTTAATAGTCTGAACAATATGATTTAAAATCAGGCACGGATTTCACAGATTACACAGATTAAAAGAAAATTATAAATCCGTGTAATCCGCGTATTCCGTGCCTAAAAATAGCTGATTTAATAAACAGAAGATGAAAAGAATTACACTATTATTCTTCCTGCTGACGTTCTATGGATTGCAGCATGCAGAAGGGAATCCGGTCAAAGGATTGTTGGAAAGAATTGATAAAGGCGCTTCCTCTAAATTCAAAATTGAAATTACAGAAACCGCTGCCAGTATTGATTTTTTTGAACTCGACCAGGCCGGAAACAAAGTACTGATACGGGGTAATAATTATATTTCCGTAGCGACAGGGATTAACTGGTATTTAAAATATTACGCCGGTATTCATCTGACATGGAATAACATGTCTGCCCGGCTGCCCTCCCGCCTCCCTGAAGTCAACCAAAAAGAAAGACACGAAACACAACACCAATTACGCTACTACCTTAATTATTGCACCTTTTCTTACTCCATGGCATTTTGGGACTGGCAGCGATGGCAACAGGAGATAGACTGGATGGCCCTGCATGGCATCAACCTTTCTCTTTCCATCACCGGCACAGAGGCAGTTTGGTATCAGGTATTGGCCCGGTTGGGATATTCGGAAAAAGAGATAGATGCCTTTATCAGCGGATCCGGTTTCCAGGCCTGGTGGCAAATGAATAATATCGAAGGATGGGGAGGCCCTAATTCTCCTCAATGGTATAAACAACAGACGGCTTTACAGAAAAAAATACTGCAACGTTACCGTGAATATGGTATTGAACCTGTTTTTCCCGGTTATTCAGGGATGTTACCTTCGGATAGCGGAGAAAAACTGGGATTGAATGTAACAGACCAGGGATACTGGGGAGAGTTTAAACGCCCTGCTTTCCTGCAACCTACGGATCCTGCTTTTGAAGAAATTGCCGCCATCTATTATGCCGAGATGGAGAAACTCTACGGGAAAGCAAAGTACTATTCCATGGATCCTTTTCATGAAGGAGGAAGTGTGGAAGGGATTGATCTGGACTTAGCCGGTAAAACACTCCTGGGATCCATGAAAAAAGCCAGTCCGGAAGCCGTATGGGTATTACAGGCCTGGCAGGCTAACCCCAGGGAAAAGATGATTGAAAATCTACCGGTTGACGATGTATTGATCCTTGATCTGTTTAGTGATTGCCGGCCTATGTGGAGCCCTGAATGGTCGTTATGGTACCGGGAGCAGGGATATGGAAAGCATAATTGGCTTTATTGCATGCTTCATAATTTTGGTGGCCGCACCGGGATGTATGGAAAGATCGCTCCGGTTATTAATGGATATTATGATGCCAATGTGCATAGAAGCGGGCAAACCCTGAAAGGGATCGGTGCAACCATGGAGGCCATAGAAACAAATCCGGTGATGTATGAATTGTTATTTGAATTACCCTGGCGAGAAGAGCGCTTTGATCCGGAAGACTGGCTGTCCGGATATGTAAAGGCCAGATATGGAAAAGACGATCCTGTTCTGCAGGATGTTTGGAGAATACTCAACCGCACGATTTATAATTGCCCGGTTGAATCCGTACAAGAGGGAACAACAGAATCTGTTTTTGCTGCCTGTCCTCAACTCGATATTGTAAAAGTGTCCTGTTGTTCGGCCACTCTGCCTTATTATGATACGGAACAGGTGAAAGAAGCCGCCCGCAAAATGGTATCGGTAGCCGGTCACTATAGAGGAAACAATAATTTTGAATATGACCTGGTGGATCTCGTACGGCAAACCATTGCTAATAAAGCCTATTATCTGCAAAAAGAGATCACTCAACACTGGAAAGAGGGAAGAAAGGATGAATTCAGGAGATCAAAAGATGAATTCCTGCATCTGATTCTGGCTCAGGATAGTTTGCTGGAAACCCGGCCGGAGTTTATGGTGGGTTCATGGGTCAACCAGGCGAAGAAGATTGGTAAAACAGATAAAGAGAAACAGCTTTATGAATGGAATGCCCGGACACAAATCACCGTATGGGGAAGCCGGGAAAGTGCAGAGACGGGGCTGAATGATTATGCCTACAAAGAGTGGGCAGGTATCCTGAAAGATTACTACTATCTCCGGTGGGAAGCCTTTTTCACTTATCTGGATGCAAAGATGGAAGGAAAAGAAGTACCGGAAGTAGATTTCTATCTCATTTCCGAAAAATGGACAAACCAGCGAAACCTCTATCCGGATATACCCCAGGCATCTCCTGTTGATCGTGCAACCTCTTTATTCAATACATATATCAAG
>JAJQES010000485.1 GCA_021201565.1 Tannerellaceae bacterium | reverse complement strand
CATGACTCCGCCATGTCAGTACACAGAGTAGGCCGACTCGTGCCAACGACAAGGCCTTCTCGTGGCAAAGAGAAGGCGTTTTCGTTCCAAAAACCCAGCATTCCCGCTTTAAAAACCTCCCCAACACCTCTAAACAGCCTCCGGAAAGGGGGAAAAAGCCCCTTTTTCCCTCTGGTTGCTCCTGTCAGGTGATTCTCCTCCGGCTGACTTTTTGAAAGCAAAAGCCGCCCTTTTCCTTTCCCTATTTCCTTTCCCTTTACTATCCGGGTTCCCTTCCGGCTATCCGGCTGCTTACCAATACCTACAAAACACTTACAAAGTGAAAAACCTGAACTTCGTGAGAGCGCGATATTTAAACCCAGCCTGTAGAAAGGTCCGGAAAACAGCCTTCACAGCGCATTTAATTTACAAAATGTCAATACATACCTGTTTGACATTTTGTAAAACACCACCTCCCCAATCGCCCGGTTAACAGTTTGCAGGAAACTTATATTACTACTACAAGAGCTGAACCGGAAGAAGCCGCCTCCTCACCCCATAAAAGTAATACCCGCTCCATTCAGGGGGACAGAGGAGTCGCTTCTATCCGTAAACAGCCCAATGTCAAACAATTTAAAAAATTTCATTATGAAGAAAAGACTATTATTGGTATTCCTGATTGGAATAGTACCGGGATTTCTGGCAGCACAAAATATCCAGATCCCTCACATGACTCCTCCTTCGCCTGAGGCAAGGAATTTCCTGAAGTATGGGGACCTGCCCGTCTCCAATCACACGGGTGTAGCAGATGTAAATATACCGGTCTACACCATTCAGTTAAAAGATTATACCCTGCCGGTATCCCTCTCCTATAATACAGCCGGCATCAAAGTACAGGAGGAAGCCAGCCGGGTCGGACTGGGATGGATACTCAATGCCGGAGGGATCATCACCCACACCATCATGGGACGCTACCAGGATTTCCAGGACTGGGCCTATTTCAACTCCGGTACCGTAAATAAATTGAGTGATATTAAGGATATTTATAATATCAGCAATTACATTATCGGCGGCCCCAAAACAACCCTTCCGTTCACAGCTAACCACGAGCCGTTGTATAAAGCCCTCTATAGTGATAAGTACGAGCAGTGCGACGGGACCGATCTGGCACCGGATATCTTCCAGTATCAATTTGCCGGCTATTCCGGAAAATTCATTTTCCTTCATACCGGTGAACTGGTGAAAGAGAAAATTGACAACGTACTGATCACTCCGGTCAAAGAAAAAATGGCCAATGGATTTTATAAGCTGAAGTCCTGGATAGCCGTCACTCCGGACGGAACAGAGTATACGTTTAACGAAACAGAAAAGACTACGTTCATGGACCGTCCACAGAACGAAAATTACAGTAGTACCTATCATCTGACACAAATCAAAACGGCAGGCGGCTCTGTGATCGGGTTTACCTATAAAAAATCCAAATCCTATATCGGCTCCTTTGACCGGACACAGGATTCTAATCTGGAAGGATACCTGACGGCTACGCATGCAGCATACGAAGTGGTGTACCTCGACCAGATCACCTATCCCGGTGGAAAGCTGACATTTGAATATAAATTCGACCGCCAGGATTACACACCGGAAGCCCGGCTTTCCGCCATTTACCAATACGACCAGGCAGGTGTCAATACCTCCAAATGGACCTTGACACAAGGCTATTTTACAGCAAATGCCACCGGCACAGACCGGCCGACCTTACAACAGGTCAATAACGTGGTAAAGTCGTATTCCTATTATAATAACACCACAGTCAATGCCACTTTATACACAGAGGACTGGAATAAAAAACGGTTGAAACTGACCCGGGTAGAACACAGCAGCGGAACGAAAAAGGCAGAGGTCTATTCCTTTACTTACAACGAACAGAACCTGCCGACCAAATTATCCACAGCCATCGACCACTGGGGGTATCACAATGGGGCCAACAACGCGACCACTGTTCCGACGGTGATCCAGAACAGTTCCCAACAAACCGGGGAGATTTCTATCTCGACCAGCGGACGGGGAGCTAACCGTGAACCCAACGCAAGTTACCACCAGGCCTTTATGCTCAATGAGGTAACATATCCCACCGGAGGGAAAACCAAATTCACCTACGAACCCAACACCTATAAAACCGACGATTTCACCTATGATCCCGGCAAAAAAGACTTTTTATATGATGAACAGATCATCCGGTTAGAGCACTATCCCGGACATAAGAACCTGCCGGTTGACTGGGTGCATACAGTGGATTTTACCTTGCCGACGACAGCGGAACACGGAAACAAAGCAATTGTGCATATAGATATTAAACTCACCCTCAATAATACCTACAACTCACGGGTGGGCAATGTCAAATTCGATATGAGTATTGAAAGTCAAACCGGTGGCCTGAAACCCTGGTCATTTTCTTATTATGATGCCCTTTTACCTCAACGGGTAGATGACTCCAACCGCACCCTGACCAGAAGCTGGCGAAATGTAGAATGTGCTACCGGTAATTACCAGATCAAAGCCGTGGGGAATCTGCGTCCTCATATTGAAGAGGCACATATTATAGTCACACGCCTGATCTATCCGTCAGAGTATCTTAGCAAAAATGTCTACGCGATAGGCGGCGGAGTACGGGTCAAAGAGATCAACAACTATGACACGGATGGTAGTTTCCTGGCAGGAAAAAGATATAATTATTCTACTTCCGGGAGCGGCACTGACAGCAATACATCCGGTAGGTTAATGGAATATCCCCGCTACCGCAAAGATTATCAAACCATCAGTAGTAACGGGCTACGCAGTACGGCCTATTCCGTAGGATATACCAATGTTTGTGTAAGGGAGGTGGGCAAAACCAATACCACCGTGGCCTATACCCAGTACCAATACACAAACCGCCCCGATAAATACATCAGCTATACCTGGTGGGACGACCGGCTGCCGTATGCCACTGCCACCAAGGCGAAAGATGAAAACCCTCCGGGCATTCCGGCTCACCGGGACCCACAGAATGGATTATTGGAAAAAGAAACCATCTATGAAAACACGGGGTCAGGCAATGTTAAACAGAAAGAGATCACCTATTCATACAGCGCAGTGGGGGGAGGCCCGAATATTATCTGGGGGATTCTGAAAAATCCGTTGAACAGCACCGACCGTAGTACGTCCAACATCTGCTACTCTGCCAATACGATCAAATCCTGGATGGACCTATATGGCCATCTGATCATCGGAGACCTGCAATCAAAAGTGCCGTTGGGGTATCTGTACCAGGCCCTGGTCCCCATGCATTATTATCTGAAGGAGAAAAAAGAGGTGGATTATAGTGGCAGTACGTCCACTGAAACCGTTACGACTTACACTCATAATACCACTTATTTTTACGTGACCAAAGAAGTAGTAAAGTCCCAGGGGAAAGAGATTCAATCCGTAGAATATAAATACCCGCCGGATCTGTCAACCAATAGCGTAATGACGGCCCTGAAAAATGCCAACCGGATCAGTGAGCCGGTAGATATTAAAAAGACAAGAAATGGAAAATCCGACCAGGTAACCTATGACTATGCTCTCTTTAGTTCAGTACCACGCCCCTCTGCGGTCAAAAGTAATACAGGTAGCAATAAAGCCATGGAAACCCGTATCACTTATCACAATTACGATAGTTACGGCAATCCGCTTTATATTTCCAAAGATGGAGCTGAGCAGATAGTCTATCTCTGGGGGTACACAGGCCAATACCCTGTAGCCGAAATCAGGAATGCAACCTACAGTGAAGTAAATACTGCCCTGGGGACAGCCACACCGGAATCTCTTTCCGGAGCAGCGACACCCAACATGACGCTCATTGACGGATTACGGGCCAAACTACCATCGGCACAAATCACAACCTATACTTACAAACCACAGACCGGGTTATTGACGATCACCGATCCGGCGGGTTGGAAGCTATACTATGTCTATGATGAATTTGGCAGATTAAAAGAAACCTATTACCTGAATGGAAGTACGAAAAAGATCCTGCAAGCCTATGAGTACAACTATTCCAATAAGTAAAAAGAATATACACATTAAAAAATCAATTATATGAAAAAAATAATATACAGCCTGATGT